>JAJDEL010000075.1 GCA_029259835.1 Planctomicrobium sp.
CGATCATGGCATGTTCAATCGTTGAGCGGAGAGGTATTTCCAAATGAAATGCTGTGTATTTGCCAATCACGGAATCAATCGTCACGCGACCACGCAGACTGCGGATCTGAGAAGCGACGACATCCATTCCAACGCCTCTACCTGAAATTTGACTCACTTCTGATTTTGTTGAAAAACCCGATTGCAGAATCAATTCCCATAACTGCTCTTTGGAAGGATTTGATCCTGGGCTGATCAATCCAAGTTCCCGTCCACGTTTTTCCAGAACTCGCTCATTCAGCCCACGACCATCGTCACGGATTTCAAGATAAAGAGAATTTGTATCGGTCGACGCATTCAAAGTGATTTGACCAATTGCTGGTTTTCCTTTTTGGACACGTTCATCAGGAGATTCGATTCCGTGGCTGACTGCATTTCTGATGATGTGCATCAATGGTTCGAATAATTGTTCCTGCAGTGCCCGTTCAGCACGAGTTCCTTGACCGACGAGTCGAAGCTCGACTTTTCGTCCTTCAGCTTTACTTGCATCACGCGCGACGCGATGCAGCCTTCGCAGCAGCCCTGCGATCGGTTGTCGACGCAACTCGACCAACTCACTGCGGAAACATCCGATGAGGTGGGAAATTGTTGAGTTGTCTTGAGAGAGTGGATCAAACACCGACTGCAAAGACCTCCCGAGTTCAGAAACGTCCTTTGAAATTTCAGTCATCGCCGCAGTGAGTTGCCGGTCTCGATTTAAATCAACTTGCAGGTTGTCTTCTGTGAAATTGCCTGCGGACTCATCCCGATCCAGTTCGAGGGTTGAGGTGTAGATGTCGACCAATCGGAGACGTGTGGAACAGTTATTGACCTCGTGATGTAATTGCTGCAATGACGTGACGTATGTTTCGCGTCGATTTCGAAGCATCACAAGTTCTGCGAGGAGGTCCATCAAACGGTCGAGTCGTGATGCTTCGAGTCGAACGTAGGTTTCTGGGTTTCCATCATGCACAGTCCCTGTACTCACTGGTGAGATATCGAGGACCGGTTCTGGACTTTGCTTTGATGTCTGCGGTTGTAATTCCTGAATCTGCAATCTAATGAAATCAACACATTCAAGAAGGGCGTCGGTTTGATCCGTTGAACCTTCCGAAGACATTCTTTCAACGTCATTTTCAAGATTGTGCAGGTATTCTGCCATCCCCAAGAGACCGACAGTTCCCGACGCTCCCTTCAGAGTGTGAAGTTCTCGGCAAAATTGGCGCAGCGGCTCACCGTCTTGCTTGTCGGCATCGAGTTCGAGCAAGCACATTTCCATACTTGCCAGGCAGTTCTGCGCATCATCGACATAGGCCGAGATAAGTTCAGGGTCGTCTATTTTCTCTTGAAGAAGCCCCGGTGGAATAGAGGCAGTGATGGTTGCTTCTGTGATGGTTGTGCTCGATGAGACTTTTTCGTCAGGAGTTTGTGTGACTGGCGTTTCCAGTTGCTGTAGATTCGATAATAAATCCGTGATGTCCACCGAGGAGAATGGTTCATCATGCCCTGAATCGGAGTCTTCCGTTTTGTCTTCTTTCCAATCAGACTGATGACTCTCAGGCCAGTCAATCTCGGGCTGATTCGAAAATCGTTCAGAATCAGAAAGAAGGTCAAGGTATTCTCCCCATCGATTTTCCAGTGTCGTCAGCGTCTTCTTTATTTTGGAACTCGAATCTGGATAATCCGCGAAGGATTCTTCGACAACTGATAATGCCTGAAAGCAATCAGCCGACATTTCTTTTGAATAATCTGCGTCCTCGTGTGATTCTTTCAAAGTCACAGACAAAGTCGTCAGGTCGACGAGTAGCGAAGAGAGCCGGTGTAATTCTTGCGCTCCAGCGTCGCTCGCTGCGTTTGCTAATTGCGTAAGCTTTTCTTGCAAGGCACGCGTACCTGTTTGTTGCGCTGCCGTTGGTTGTTTCGTGTTTGTTTTTTTTGCTGGACTCATCGTTGCGTTCCTTCAGCCACTGCTCCAACAAGGCTTTCATTCGGACGATTGTCTGAGAACGAACCGGACTCTTTCTGCGGTTCCGATTCATCACTTTCCAACTTCACTCGGTTTCGTGAATCGTCGTCACAATGGAACATGGGAGTGATCCATTGCTCAAGATCGCGTGTTACAGAGATCACGTCGGTTGTCGTCTGACGGACCCCCGTCGCTCGCTCATGAATAACTTCAGAGAGCGTCGAAACTTGTTGCATCGCCTGAATCATGTCTTGCGTTCCTCGAAGTTGATTCATAGTGATCCGAGAAATTTCCCCGACTCGATCAGCGGAGTCTGAAGAGGTCTCACTGATTTTGTCGAGCGCGACACCAGCTTCATTTACACGCGCGACTTCCTTCTGTACTTGTGCTCTTTCTTCTGCCATTGTGGTGATTGTGTCTTGCGTTTCCATTTGAATCGATTCGACAAGATCGGCAATTTCGCGAGAAGCGTTGCTTGTATGTTCGGCAAGTTTTCGAACTTCTTCCGCAACGATTGCGAATCCCCGTCCTTCTTCACCAGCACGTACTGCTTCAATCGAAGCGTTCAGCGCCAACATATCTGTACGGGTGGAAATCGTTCCCATTGTTTCCACAATGGAACTGATTTCCTGCGAGCGCTCTCCAAGGGAGAGAACCTTCCGTTCGCCAGCTTCAACATGCGCGCGAATTCTCGTCATGCCGTGTATGAGTTTCTCGATGAGGATTCGTCCTTGCCCGGCTGCTTCTTTCGTGTCAATTGCGGAATTGTTCGCAGATTCTGCGTTGTTCAGAATCAGGTCAATGTTGCTCGAAAGTTCCTCAACGTACTGAATTGTCTGGTCGATTGTCTGCGTTTGCTGAGTGGCATCGTTTGCGGTTTCATGTGATCGTTGTGAAATCGAGCTGGCATGATTCATGATCCGTCCGACTTCAGCACCCACCGAACGTGAAATACGTGCAAGGACTTGAGATAACAAACGTCCATCCATCATTACTTTTTGTGCAGAGCCGTTACGCGCACTCTTTGGGGCAAGTTGTTCCAATAGTCGCTGAATTCCAGTCCAACCGCTTTGATTCCACTCTAATGTTCCACCAACTTGGCGGGCGACGTCATCCAGTTCAGAAATACCGGATTGGAGACTTGAAAGCGGTTCGTTCGCTTCGACATGAATGGAAACTTTGCGGCTCGCACGTTGGAACCACCACGACAATATTGCTGCTGGAAAAATTGCACAGAGCGGAAGGAGTAGCGAGTAGAGCATTAACTCCTTCGAGTTTGCTGTGTTACTAATCAGCCAAACGATTGCACCGACCGCACTTCCTGTCAGAATGTGGCTAGCAAAAATTTTGAATCGAAACGTCATTTATTTTCTCCGAGATCTTCCATTTAATGGATGACCATGTCGCATTCTGTTTCGCGGGTTGATTTTGTGACCGTAATATCTGTCATGTTCATTGACACAATTGGTGTTCGAATACTCGATCTGTTAATTTCAGGCTGTGGCTTCAAGTTTTCGTTGTCCCTTAAATTCTTCAGATGGGGACGAAATGATTGAGGGGAGTGTTTCATCTTGCGATTTTGGGTTGAGTTCACGAGCCGCAAGTTCGAGAAATCGTGTGCTGTCGAGAATTCTAATAATTCGATCTTCGTAGGTAGCCCAGCCAGTGATCGTTGACTCCCAGTCGCTTCGCACTTCTTCTGGCGCATCCGAATGTTCAAGTGAGGCTAAGGAGGTCACTTCATCAACGAGTAAACCCCAATCTTGATCCGACTCTTCAACCACGAGGAGGAATTGCTCTTTTCCGAATGTTTCTTCTGGGAGCAGTGAACTGAAATTCAGAACTGGCAGAAACTCACTCCGGATGTGGCTCAATCCTGAAAGTGTTCGATGTGTTCGCGGAATCGAAACAAAGCTTGGGCGCGGCATCACTTCCCGGACCACTCTGGCTGGTAAGGCAAACCAGACAGATCCTTTTCGGAACAGGCAGTATGAAATTTGATTCGGCATTTATTTTCTCGAAAGTTGATCGACTTTTCTTTACTGAGCGTCAGTCTTCTTTAATCGCATCTCGATTTTCTTTGCCAGTTCTTCTAAGCGACGTTGTTGTTCCGGCTCGGTAGCGACAGGGATGCTTTCATGGCGAGTCTGAAAATTGTCTAATTCAGAGTTCGTTGAACGATCAGTTTGATTTTCAACTGAACAGTGATCGGTTTCTTTTAAAGCGTCTTCGTCGTTCCTCAGGTTGCCGTCTTCCCAGAGAGACTCTTCAATTGATAGAATGAGATGTGTTAGCTTGGGCCAATCTTCGTTAAAAAACTCTTCAATGGCCTGGCGCCATTCTCGAACACTCTCAACGGAATGTGCTTCTGAGGAGAGTTGTGCTGGTGGTGGATTGGTTTTTAAAATAGGCATAGTAAACTTCTAGCGAACAGGATTTTGTACGAAATTCGACGAAGGCAACCTGTCCCTGTCACTTAAGTATGACTCCACCACTAATGAACGCTTCGTCTTCGAAATAGCGACACCACCGGACGGAAACCGTGAATTGCTCCGGCAGTTGCTCTTGTGCTTCAACGAGTTGGCAAACGTACTCTCGCCGAACAGACAATGGTTCGAAGTGCATCAATGAAATGCCAAGCGCACGTTGGTTTCCGTTTTTATCGATAGTGATATCTCTGACGATTCCGCTGATCGTTCGACCAGCAACGTCGATTTTGACTTCAACGGGTAAGGGAACCCGCTGCCCTTTTCTCCGACAGTCAACAACTGGTTTCTCAGTATTGGTCTCGAAAGCTGAAAACATGCTTATCCCTGAACCTTGAGTACATAAAAATGAGCGGAAGGAGACTCCTCTCAATAGGGAGCCTATTTCACCAATTCAGGGGTTGTTCCAATTTCTGCCAAGATTCCGATGAACGTTGTGTCAACGCCGCACCGTTAAGCGAACAATTTTGTCAAATCGTTCTTCCCGGAATATTTCTAACTGTCATTGCAGACACATTCGGAACAATCTGTTCGTCGTTTAGAACATGCAAAGCACCACAGAAACGCTTCTTTCTCGAAATTCAGGATTCATCAGTTACGACTGATGCAATGGTGCGAGAAGTGGTCCTGCGCGACGTTGAGAGACTTACTGAAATTCAGCATCCCACCATCTGGCACATCCAATTTCGCGTTTGATGACAAATCATTCAGTAGCGTTGCAATTTCCTCGTTTCGCTTCATACTTGGCATCGAATTGAGGCTGCTCATCAAATTAAATCCGACGCGACTTGCCCACGTTTTTGTTCCGCAAGTCTGCCCAGGTCGGAAATCCATATTGAGATCACTGGTACTTCGGAGAAGAATTAATGACTGTCGCGACTGAATTTCCTATTCCGCTGCATGAATACAAAGTTGTTTCCCTAGATCCAAAGCAGTCCGCACTGACGGATGAACAAAAAAAGCAGCTTCAGAAAAACATCAAACTCTGTCGCGACGCAATTATTTTCTTCACAGCAATTGCAGATGCAAAGGGGCTTGGCGGTCACACAGGCGGACCATACGACACTGTGCCAGAAACAGTGTTAATGCACGGATTTATGGAGAACGCCAAGCAAGGCGGCACTCCGGATGTCCTTCCGATTTTCTTCGACGAAGCCGGACACCGCGTCGCCACCCAGTACCTGATGGCGGTTCTTGAAGGGGATATGGACGTCGAAAAACTCTTCCATTACCGGGAATATCTTTCGCACCTCCCAGGGCATCCTGAGCGTGGATTTACGCCGGGAGTGAAGTTTAGCTCGGGCCGGTTAGGACACATGTGGCCTTTTGTGAATGGAGTCGCAATTGCAAATCCGGACAAAATCCTGTTCATGCTCGGTTCAGATGGATCGCAGATGGAAGGCAACGACGCTGAAGCAGCTCGCTTGGCTGTTGCCCAAAATCTGAACGTAAAACTGCTGATCGACGACAACGATGTCACGATTGCAGGACACCCGTCGGATTACCTCCCAGGCTTCGATGTCTCTCAAACACTTGAAGGACATGGCCTGAAAATTGATATCGGTGACGGAGAAGAACTCGACAGCCTCTATTCTCGAATGTGTCAGGCAATTCAGACAGATGGGCCGGTTGCCCTGATCAATAAACGCAAAATGTGTGTTGGCATAGAATCTCTGGAAGGCAGTGCCCACGGGCACGATGTGATCAAATCCGCTGTGGCGATTGACTATCTCAAATCACGAGGACGAGAAGAAGCCGCTGAGTATCTGAGCACAGTGACTAAGGGCCCCGGCGGTCCAACGTACCAAGGTTCTGATGCCAAAAGCGTTGGTAAGAACCGAGACTTGTTCGGGAAAATCCTTAACGGAATTCTTGATGGAATTTCGGAAGAGAAGCGAGTGGAATCGGTGCGTGTCTTTGACTGTGACCTCGAAGGAAGTTGCGGATTGAATCATGTGCGTAGTGAACACCCGGAAGTCTTCGTTCGTGGGGGGATTATGGAGCGAGGTAATTATTCCGCTGCCGCCGGTTTTGGGTTCGAATCCGGCAAGCAGGGAGTCTTTGCAACGTTTTCTGCATTCCTGGAAATGTTGGTTTCTGAAATCACAATGGCGCGTCTGAATCAAAGCAATGTTCTGGCACACTTTAGTCACGCTGGTTGCGACGATATGGCAGACAATACCTGCCACTTTGGATTGAACAACTTATTTGCAGACAACGGACTACCTGACGAAGGGAAAGATTCGACACGAGTTTACTTCCCGGCAGATCAGCATCAGTTCCGGAAGTGTTTAGAGAAAATATTCAATGACGAAGGATTACGTTTCATCTTCTCGACACGTTCTGGAGTCCCTGATTTGCTGGATGATTCGAACCAGACATTGTTCGGCGACAACTATGAATTCGTTTCCGGTAAAGATGATCTCGTTCGAGAAGGCACGGCGGGCTACGTCGTTTCATTCGGTGAAACGACTTACCGCGCTCTCGACGCAGTCATTCGTCTGAAAGCAGAAGGGACTGACTTTGGACTCATCTGCAAGTCGACATTGAATGTTTACGACGAAGAAATGATGGCACGTCTCGCAGCCGCTCCTGCTGTGTTAGTCGCAGAATCATTCAACGTGAAAAATGGACTCGGCGCTCGCTTTGGAACAGAACTTCTCAAGAGAGGTTTCAAAGGCAGCTACAACAACATCGGCACTCACAAAGAAGGTTCCGGCGGACTCTGGCAGCAAATGGGCTATCAGGGACTCGATGCCGACGGAATCATGACCGCCGCAAAAGAATTGATCTGAGAGTAGCACAGACATTCCTGTCTGTGCGTGTTAAGGAATCGAGCGAAATCAAGTCGCCGAATTAAAAGCCCGGCATTTTAGAAATGCCGGGCTTTTTCGTAGTAAATACAGCATCTTCTTCTCGCGGCAGTTCCCTAAGGGCGTGTTTTGAAATCCCTGAGCCGAACGCGCTAGCGTCGGGCAATTTACTAGAAAACGTTACTCATGTAAGGCCCGAGGCTAGCGCCAGCGGCTCAAAATGAGACTGGAAGTCAATTTCAAAACACGTTCTAAGGCAAGTCATCTCCGCCGCCGTTAATTTCAATAGTTCCAATAAAACCACCGCCGAAATCTTGGGATTGGCTGGCGTTCGCTGCCTGATTGACAAAATTGTTCATGCCGAACAACTCCAACGGATTCACCCCGCTATTGTTTTCGACACGAATTCCGACTGTCATTGCAGCATTGTTCATATCAACAAACGTATTGTCGACGCCAAACAGTCCACCGGCATTGATGTACTCAATGCCGATTGCGTTGTTGTCTGCAAGATTGAGCGTGGCATTATCGATGGCGAGTGCTCCGACTCCAGCGGCAAAAATTCCACGTTCGATGGAATTTTGAATCATAATTTCGCTCAAGACGACTCCCCCCGCAGGCGATGTATCCAAACTAATTCCAGCAAGTCCACCGTCGATTCCGCTTCGATTGACGACTGCAAGG
>JAJDEL010000741.1 GCA_029259835.1 Planctomicrobium sp.
ACGATTGCCGATTCAGAGGGTCGCTCGGTTGCGTTGCTGGAAAGTCGTGACGGATCTCGTGGCGTGAGTCTGGAGTTCCGCAAAAATCAACTCCCTTGTTTCACTCAATGGAAATGTACGCAGCCCCTGAATGACGGTTACGTGACCGGTCTCGAGCCAGGAACGAATTATCCAAATTTCAAGGCATTTGAGCGACGACAAGGACGCGTCGTGGATCTTGAAGCAGGAGCATGTTACGAGACTGAACTTACGTTGGCGGTTCACTCCTCGCAAGCTGAAGTTGCGGCGGTTCAAAATCGAATCAAGCAACTGCAAGGGGACTGTTCACCAGAAGTTCTTTCCCAACCATCCGCTCCGTATTGTGCGCTTGATTAAAGAAACCAAAACACCATCAGAAGCTTCACTTAGCATCGGGTGAATCACACGGCGGAGCAGCAGTTTGCGGTTTTCCCGGTGAATCAGCAGAGGCAAAATCGTGATGCATTCGATTTCCGCGAACATTCTGGTATTTCAAATTCTCCTAAATAATGTGTAAGGCAGACATTTCATGGCACCAATGATGTTCCAGCGAGGTATCTTGACAAGTGGTCATCTTCACACTGCATTGTGATATTTAAATTCAATTGATGATTTCCATGGATATTCGCCGGAACATCCCATGATGAACTGCGTTTCAATTCTGGAAGATAGTTCCCGTTCGATTTCTTCTTTTTCACATAGGTTCGCTATGAAGACGGTTTTTCGTTTCTCCGCATTCTTGATGTTGCTGGCAACTCTGTTGCTCTTGCCTGCGTCTTTGGCGTTCGCACAAAACGACTTGGAAGAGGAGGATTTCGGACCGCGTTTGCCATTTGCAGTCGTGACGGTGCGGAACATTGATCAGTCGCTTTCGAATATCGGCAAAATGTTTGAAGTCTCTGGTCGCGAAGACATGATGGAAATGATCGAAGGCTTTCTGAACGACAAAGCCGGAAATCTCGACGGAATTGATCGCACAAAGCCGTTCGGCGTCATGTTCTTCCTCAGCGACTCGCTGCCTCCTCAACCTTTCCCGATGGCTTACATCCCTGTCGGCGATATCGATGCGTTTGTGAAAACTGCTTCACTCGGACCTGCGAAACCGGAAAAGATTGAAGGCAAAGAAGGCTCCTACAAGTTTCCGTTTGGTGGGCGGCGGAATCGTGGTTTGAACATGGTGATTCGCGATGGGTACGCGTTTGTGACTCCAAACGAAACAATTCTGGAAGACGAATTACCAGATCCTGAAAAACTCGTCGGCGGCATGGCCTCTCGTTACGATGTGAGTGTCTCCGCATTGCTGATGAACATTCCTCCGTTGCTAAAGGATTTCTTTGTTGCAACGCTGCAAGCAAGTTCGCAGGCGGAGTTACAACAGCGTGATGAAGAATCCGAAGCAGCTCACAAAATGCGGAAGGCGAGTGGTCAAAGTGTCCTAGAGCTAATGTCGCAAGTTCTTCGTGATGGGGAACAGCTTACGTTCGGTCTTGAAGCGAAACCAGAAGAGAAAACAGCAGCGCTAGAACTGATGATCGATGCGAAACCAGAGAGTGAATTCTCTAAGTTCATGAAAAACATCGGTGGTCGCAAAAGTGTTTTTGAACCACTTGAATCCGATCACAATCCACTTGCAGTTTCAGTCTCGTGGAAGATGGATCGCCGGGAAAAAGAAATGGTGATCGGGATGCTCGATGGTTTGGAGATTGCACTGACGGAGCAACTGCCTGAAACGACCGCGACCGCAATCAGCCGAATCGCAGATTCACTACGTGCGACAGCTGAGCAAGAGCACGTCAACGGAATTTTCCAGTTTGCACCGATTGATCGTAACGAGTTTGCTCTCATCGGCGCGCTCAAATTGGTAGGTTCGCAAACATTCGGAACAGCTTTACATGAACTTTTGACCGCTGTCGGCGATCTCGATGGTATCGATTCGGTTGAGTTGGGAGTTCATCAACATCAAAATGTCATCTTCCATCGACTCGTCGGAAAAGATGCTTCCGAAGAGGACATGCGAATTTATGGAGGGCATCCCAGTGTCTATCTTGGATCCGGCAACGGGATTTTCTGGTTCGGACTTGGTGGCGACGCCGTTTTGTCGGAACTCGACTTTGCAATCGATCTCATGCTTGAAACCCCGCCTGGAACGTTGAAAGGAAGTACGGCTCCGCTGCAAGTCGTCTTTCGTATGCTCCCTTGGCTTGATCTGCCTGAAAGAGAAAACGGAAACCCTGACGGTCGTGAGTTGGCTCAAGAGGCCATGGATTCCGGGAATGACGCCGTTCGCATAGACATCCGCCCGACCGAAACCGGCGGACGGGTTCGAGTGCAATTTGAAGAAGGGTTTGTCCGTTTGTTAGGCTTGATCTTGGCTCGGCAGTACGATGAGAGTCAGTTATAACTGGCATCTAGACAGTCAATCATCGAGCAATTTCGGTCACTCTGTCTTGGTCACTTGTTCAATGGTCTCCGTCTTTGAATCTGGATTTGCGCGCAGATCATAGCAAGCAACTTCCGTGGCGTTGCGGACGAAGGCTTTGCCGTAGGCGATGGTGAGGGGATTCCAGGTTTTGACGTCAGCTGAGAGAACTTTGTGAATGCCGACGACTTTTAATTCTTCCGGGCTTGGTTGGATCATCACAAGATCGCCTTTTTCGGTCAGGACAATGATGTGACCGTCAACGAAGAGGATTTGTCCGTGACCGTAGCGACCGCGCAGACCTTTGCGCCGGCCTTTCCAGAGTCTCTTGCCATCTTTTGGATCGATGCAAACCATGATCCCTTCGTCGAGGCCGTAGATGTAACCGTCGTGCAAGAGGGGACTAGAGAATTTGCAGCGCAACCGCATTGAATTTTTCTCAGGCCAAAGCGACTTCGTTTGCCACTTTGTTCCGTCTTTTGAGATCTGAAGCATCGCGCTCCCGATGCCATATCCAGAAGAAATGAGAACGCGGTCGTCACTCAAAATAAGTGGCTGCGCGACGTTGATGTAGTCGCCAGCTTTGTAAGGGAAGGCCGAAAGCTGCTTGCCTGTCTCTGGATCGTTTCCACGAAATGCAGTTCCGTCAAAATTCAGGATGACCTGCTGCCCAGCAAGTTCCGCAAGCATTGGCGAAGAATAGCCAGGCAGGGTTTTCCCTTCGATCCCTTCGATAGCGATTGCCCCGGTCTTGTAACTTTTGAAACTGTCATCGTGCTTTGGTTCCGGCAACCCTTCGCCTTGCCAAGCAAGCTTTCCAGTTGCAAAATTGAACGCAACAAGACCATTACCGCTGACACCGTTTTCATCGAGGCCTTCGTTGAGGCTACCGATGTTCACAATCACGTTATCTGCATGAATCAATGGTGATGAGGTCATGCCCCAATGCGTTGTCGGGAGGCCAAATTTTTGAAGAACGTTCACATGCCACTTGGACTCTCCGCTTTTGAGATCTAAACAAAAGAGGTCTCCATAGCAGCCGAATGAGTAGACGGCATTGTTGTGAATCGTGGGGGTCGAACGTGGACCGGGACCGCCCAAGGCGTTGAAGTTCGCTGGGTATCGGTGCTCCCAAAACTCTTGTCCAGTTTCAATGTTGTAACAGACAACCGCTTCGTCTTCTCCTCGTTGTTCCATCGTGATGACGACAGGATCGACAACTGAGAACGATGAGTAACCACCGCCGATCGGGTGCCTCCACAACTCGGTTGGCGGATTGGATTCCCAGTCAGTTCGCAGTTTAGGACCGATGACAATTCCATCGCGATTGATCCCACGGTAGGCAGGCATGTCTTCCGGAGCGAATTGCTCGACACGTTCAATTTGCTCGGTCGATGCCGTTTCTGTTGACTGTCGGTACTCGGCGAGTCGTTGGGCAGCAGTCGTTTCCCAGCGATACCGAAAGCTCATATTCATGTCACCGTCAAAGTCAATTGCCTGGATGGAACCGATCCACGCAAACAGCACCAGCAATGCTGGAAGTCCAACCATGAGGACAGTTTTTCGGCTGAACGAAGAAAAGACGAACCACCAGATAATCGTACAAATTCCCGAAAGAAGAACTTGTGCGTAGGTGATCATGTTTTCGAGAGCATCTCCCCAAGCCGGCTCCCAGACCGTTCGCATCAGGAGTTGCATGACGGCGAAGACAATCAGCATCCACTTCAAAAAAACACCAAATCGACTTCGTCTTTTTTGAGACGAAGGTGACATTGACTTTTCAGTAGAGACACTCTCTTCCGGTGAATCAGTTTGCTCCGTCATGGATATTCTCGTTTGCTAATTTCACAGTGTCGTGCGTTTGATCGTCCTCGATCTTCATTGGGAAGCATTAACTGTGGAGTGAGAGGCGTCAAGGAGCAAACGTCTTCATCCGTAGATTCTCTCGACGAAGCTGCCTGGGAGGCGCCGTACTAAGCGTTTCATTTCCAGAACAGTGAGCGTTGAAAGCACGCGCGATGGAGTCATCTCAGCTTTTACAAGAACTTGATCAATCGAGGTGGGGGAGGTTTCGACGAGGTTTAAGACGGCTTGTTCCTGTTCGTTGAGGTTCAGTTCACGAGGAGTGTGAACCGTTTTGTCTTCGCTTGTTTTGACCGGTTCGACCAGCGGGCCGAGTGCTTCAAGAATGTCGTTGGCATCTCGAACAAGCATTGCTCCATCGCGGATGAGATCATGACAACCTTCACTGGCTGAACAGTCAATTCGTCCAGGCACTGCGAAGACATCGCGTCCTTGTTCCATTGAATGTCGTGCCGTATGTAATGCTCCACTTTTTCTGCCAGCTTCAATAATGACAACACCCAGCGACAAACCTGCAATGATGCGGTTGCGTTGTGGAAACAAACCTCTTTGAGGGGAACGGTCCAGTGGAGATTCCGAAAGCAGAGCTCCTTGATTGACAATCTCTTGAGCGAGGTCTTTATGTTCTGGCGGGTACATTTTCAGCAAGCCTGGAGCGCACACTGCAAGCGTTCTCCCACCGGCATCTAAGGTTCCGCGATGGGCGGCAGCATCGATCCCTCGGGCGAGACCGCTGACAACAACAATACCTGCTCGTGTGAGCGCACCTGCCAGTCGCGCGGCTTGTGTTCGACCATAGTGCGTACAGTGACGCGAGCCAACAATTGCCACGGCAAGTGAATCTGAGGGTTGAAGAGTTCCATTCACATTGAGTACCGGTGGAGCATCACAGATTTCCGTCAGAGACCGCGGATACACCTCAGAATTGATCGGAAGGATTGAAATCCCATGTTGCTGGGCTTTTTCGAATTCGCTTTGAGCCTGTTCGAAACTGCGGTGGCTTGTAATTGATGCGGAAACTTTCGGACCAATCCCTTGTACCGCGAGTAAGTCTTGACCGCTGGCCTGGAAGATTGCTTCGGCGGTTTCGAATCGAGCAAACAACAGTGACTGCAGCCGTGGTCCGAGTCCTTGAATGAGATTGAGTTGAATCGCCGCAAGCGTTTCGGAGTCAATATTGGTCGACATGAGTTACCCGTTTACGAATTAGAAAAAAGGACCGATTCTATTCTGGCGATGGAAAGACGATTTGTGGAGCGAGTCGGCTTGCTTCCGTTTCAGTTATCGCAATCAACTGGTCATTGTCGTCAGTGACCGCAATGACTTTCGCTCCGGTGTCTCCTTTCAGTTGATCAGAATCGAAGGCAATACGCTGACCGAAGCGGAGGCTGATCGCCTCGCTTTCTGTGGCACGATAGATCGGGAGATGATGTACTGCTTCCAGCGGAGAATGAAGGTGTTCGCTGATTGATTCTTTCGTGAGGTCATTCAACGAGACGGAGTCTTCAACGGCAAACGGGCCTATTGATGTGCGAACTAACGCAGACATGACGGCTTCAGTCCCTGCTTTTCGTGCGATGTCGCGACCGATTGAGCGGACGTAAGTTCCGGTCCCACAGGTCATTGAAAGTAGCATCGCTGTTCTGTCGAACTGCTTGAGTTCCAGGCGATCCACACGAACTCGTCTGGTCGGCATTTCGACATCTTCACCACGTCGAGCGACTTTGTAGGCACGCTCGCCGTTGATTTTAATCGCTGAATATGCTGGTGGAACCTGTTCGATTTCACCTGTGAATTGTGGAAGCAGCGATTGAATTAGCTTTTCGTCGAGATCCTCAGGTACCGGGATGCTTTCTATTTCGCCTTCGATATCGTCTGTCGCGCTTTTTTTTCCGATCAGAAACGTTCCTTCGTAGCATTTTGAATGTTCATGAATGAACGGAACGAGCTTTGTAGCCTTTCCAAGACAGACCAGCAACACGCCCGTTGCCAGAGGATCGAGTGTCCCGGCGTGTCCGCATTTGACTTTTCGACCAACGAGACGACTCACGCGATTGACGACATCGCGCGAGGTCCATTCCGGAGGCTTATTGATATTGAGTATTCCAAGCATCGGTGATTCAACTCTTTTGCCGTACACTTAAAGTGTACGGCAAACCGGTCCTGCAACAATTCTTCCGCAGAAGATGAAGTCAAAACGCTCCCGATTTCAATCCTTGCTGCCAACCGAACATGTACATGGCTCGCGGTGTGCTGGCATCGATAATCCTGCTCATTGGATCAATGTTGATTTCCGGCGTCTTTGATGAAACCCCAAGAAGCGTTTCCGCGAAGGAGAGATGCGTTTTGTAATTCACAACTCGAACGCTGTTGAGTCCCAGCGACTCTTGTAGATTCTTTAACGAGTCCTCTTCAAAAGAAATTTCGTCGACGAGTCCGTTTTCCAGAGCTTGGTTAGCTGTGTAGACCTGTCCCGTTGCCAGTTCGCGAATTTGTTCCATGTTCAGTTTCGAGCGGCCTTCGTCAATCACTGTGAGAAAACGTACGAATGAGTCTTCAATGATTTCACCCCAGACTTCCCGTTCCCGTTCCGACATTTCCTTAAAGGGGTTAAGTGTGTCTTTGAGCGCTCCTGTTGCCAAAGAATCAGACTGAACGCCGATTTTCTCTGCCAACTCCGATGCGTCATATCGAGGCACGATTACGCCGATGGAACCGGTCCAGGTTGTCGGTTCCGCGTAGACCGGAGCCTCGGGACCAGCGCCCATGGCAATGTAATATCCCCCTGATGCAGCGATCCCTTTCATCTGAACATGAACGGGCTTCTTCTCCGCCAATTGCTGAATCTTGTGATAGATTTCGTGAGAGTCCGAGACGAGTCCGCCGGGACTATCGATCACCAGCAGGACACCTTTGACTGCCGGATCTTCGGCAGCTTGATCGATCACTTTGATAATCCGGTTGGTGTACGGATTTGTGATCATGAAGTTCACTACGATCCGGGCAATTTTGTCTTCCGCAAATTCATCCCCTGAATGAAATTCCTCATTAGCTCCACCTGAATCTATCGCATACTCACCCAGGCTGGCGAGGAGGCCAAGATTCAGCATCACTGAAAACGCGAAACCGAAAAGCAGCAACATGAGCAGTAATCGCCGCCCCGGTTGCTGGATGATGATCGTCGGCGTGCCAGGGGCACCTTGAGTCAGGATTTTTTCGCGCATGTTAAAATGTATGGGTTAGGAGGAAAATGATGATCATTTGTCTTGTGAGACTTCGTTTCGATGTTCCAGTCGAAACGAATGATATTGTTGTGAGTGCAGTCAAACTGTTGCCAAGACGAGGTCGATACGTTGGACATCCACCAGTCGTATCGACTGTGGCGATTATCCTTATCAGTTGAACGCCCACATTTCAAATTGTTGATGGTCTGTTCTGCTTGTGGATGAGAATGACAGAGTCTGTTCACGATTGATATGTCGTGCAGATTTCTGCCAGATCCTTATCTCCGGCGTAATAGTACCTGCAACCAGCTTGCAACAACAATCCAGGCGTGATCGATTTTGAACGTATTGGGAGCAGAAGATACTATGAGTCTCTACGAAAGCTTTATCAAGGATACCCGTTTTCTCTTGATTGCATCTGCGTCAGGGATTGCCCTTCTCTCGCAACAGTTGCCCAGTCACGCTCTAGATTCACCTTTCTCTAAACTGAAAGGGGCGCCAACTCAACAACAGGCAGAGCCAGGACATCTACAGGTCACGAACGCGCAGGTACGTTCTATCTCCCCGATTCCAAGCTCTTCAGCTTATGAAGGGCAAGCGATGCAGACACAATTTCAACAGCCAGCTTCGGCTGATGATCGTGTCAAGAACCTCTATGGAGCGAAAGCTCCCGCCGCACCTCAAGCAATCCGCCCTGCAACACCTAAACCGCTTCAGCAGAGACAACCGACGCCCGTTCAGCAACAGAGCCAACAGGCTGCGCAACCTCAGCAACAGCCCAAAGTTGCTCAAACTGCCGGAACACGTATGGGACGCCGCTCCCTGTTTGATCGGCTCGTTGGAAAGGTGAAAGGGGATAGCAAAATCCCGAGTGGTCCACCCCAGGATCCTGGAATGAGATATACGACTGTTTCTCAAGCAGCTCAACAGAATCAAAAAGTTGCCCAGCAAGAACCGAATCGATTTATCCCGCCAGCAGTTCCGGGAGTCGATCTACCCGCTGCTCTCGATACAGCACAATCTGCTGGAAAATTTGTTCCACCTTTAGTTCCCGACATCGTCACAAGCGAGCCAGTCCAAACTGTTCTCACTTCAACTCCGAAGGCAGAGACAGCAAAGCCTCGCCTCTTTCCGACATCGAAAGATGCGAATCCGATCGAACATCCGCTGGCGATGCCAAAACGACCACCGCTCGTTCCACCTGCAGCACCACCCGCTGGATTCCTTCCTCCGGCTCCAGACGCCGATGGATTTCTGGCACCTGCGTTGCCTCAACAATCTGTTGCCAAGGCAGACAGTTCACAAGAGAAGCTTCAAAGTTTCCCAGAGTTGAAAGCGATTCTAGAAGGAAACGACAGCGAAGCTCCTAAGGTTGCTGCGACTCCAGTTCCGGCACCTCCGTCGACTCTCGATTCGCCAGAATGGAAGAAGACTGCGTCCAGAAAAGAATCGGGAGCAGTCACAACAGTGATTGTGCCTAAACCAGACACATTCGGTTCTCTTGGTTATGGAAAAAAACTTCCTAACTTGGAACTCCAACTGAAAGCTGCTTCCGCGGCGCAAAAGAGTCAGGCTCTGACTCGGAATGTCGTTGAAGTGCCACCGATCAATGATTTCGAAATTCCGGCTCCGGAAGATTTGCAGGCACCGATGCTTGCTTCTGCTCCGGTCCCGGCAGTCACTCAACCGGAAGTGACTGTTGAGATTGATCCGCTCGCGAATCCATTTCCAGAGGATGTCGAGGAAATCGCCGAATCCAAGGGTGAACCCATTGACCTCGTGATCGATCAGCCAGCAGTCAAAGAAAGCAAGACGGAAGAACCTGTCTCAGCTCCCAAGGCCGACGTAGCAACCCTCACGGCTCCAGCGTTTCCGACGAATGACAAAGTCATGAAACCTGAGCAAAAGCAGGAAGTTGAAGCGCCTTATACTGGATTGGCACTGGAGGAGAATCTGTTCCTGACAACTCAGACTCCTGCCCCTGCTGAACCTCAAGCAGAAGAAATTTCTGAAGACTCTTCCATCGCGTCTAAGGAGATTGCAACTGCACAAGCCGACTCACTTCCGCAACTCCCATTGTTGCCGCTTCCAGAGCCGGAAGAGAAACAAGAATCAGAAGTGACGAAAACTCCGTCTCCTGTAATTCCACAAGTTGCTGAAGCGGAGGCCCCTGAAGAAGAACCAGGACGAACAGGCTTGGCTCGCCCGGATCTGGCTCCGCAGCTTCAAGCTCCGAAAGTCACTCTTAAGGAAGCGTCACCTCCGAAGAAAGAAGAGTCCAGGCAAACGAAAATGGAACTCATTTCATCTCGAAAAGAGTTGACGGGACTTAAGGGGTTTTGTTCAGTGTCTTTGCGAGATTCTCGTGATCTAGTCAATGTCGAGGACAAATTTACAGCCCTTTTTAACGGCAAAGAGTATTCGTTCTCTTCTGCCGAAGCGTTGGACAAGTTTACGGCTGATCCAGGTAAATATGCTCCTGCGATTCGAGGCAGCGATGTCATTCACCTGAGCTTGACCGGGGAAGAAGTTGAAGGTTCCCTCGACCACGCTGTCTGGTACAAAGGACGCCTGTACTTGTTCACGACTGTCGAAACAATGGAAACCTTCGTCGCTGCTCCAAGCAGTCACGCAACCGACTTGTAAAGTGTTTGATAGTCTGCAATAGAAGACGCGTCGGGCATGACGCCAAATGACGTGAAACGCAACCTCCGCTCGAATGGATTCGAGCGGAGGTTTTTCTTTTTTCTATCGTGTCTACGGCAGAGATTGTCGCATTCCGTAGATGCGGGCACTATAAAACACTCAAACGTCTTCCCTTGACCCTCAATTCCTCGTCCCTTGACCAAGCGACCCAGAGAATGTTTCTTCTTTGGTTGCGACACCAAGGTCGCGTTCGGAAGCGTTCATGTCTAATTCGTCCGAATCTGGCCCATCTAAGCCAAATCTTCCAACTAAGAAGCGTCGCCGACGAAAGCGGCGTTCCAAAGCTGTTGCGCTGATTCGATCTTACGATCAAGCGGATTGGAACCGGGCAAGCAGAGAACTTAGAAAGAGCATTCCTGGCCTGAGCGTGAGTCTGGCTGTGCATGTGATCATCTTGTTGATTATGGGGTGGTTCGTCATTCGTAATCACAATGATCGTTTTGCTCCGTTGGAATTGGGATGGTCAACCGTCGTTGACTCAAGCGACGACGAGCCAGCAGGGAATATCGCTCAACCGATTGTGATTCCATCGGTTTCAATGAATAAAAACCCGGAGCAGGTGCGAGCGACTCTTCCTGAAGAGGCAAAACCGGATCAACCTCCTGAACCGCAAGGGCAACCAGCGCTCAATCTCGGCGATGTTTCGAACGCATTGCGACTGCGGAAGCAGAAACCCGACCAGCAGGAGGGTGATGGGACTGGTGCAAAAAAAGGGACTGGTCGCAAAGCGATTGCGAACGCTTTGAAATGGATTGCAAAGCAGCAAGAAACTGACGGTCGCTGGCGGCTCAATGGTGACTATGCAGACGCGGGGACAATTGAAACGGACACAGGTGCAACGGCATTGGCGCTACTAGCATTGCTGGGAGATGGTCAAACTCACCTCACGGGTGACTACCAGACGGAAGTCAAGAAAGGTTTGGATTGGTTGCGAGGCATCCAGAGAGAGAACGGCGATTTCTTTGACATTCTCGAACAGGGCCGTGAGGCGCATTTCTATTCTCATTCGCAAGCGACGATTGCCTTCTGCGAAGCCCTCGCTCTGACCGGTGACGATTCACTGCGCCAACCGGCGGAGCGCGCGGTTCGTTTCCTGGAGCAATCCCAAAACCCGGTTCTGGGGGGCTGGAAGTATCGGCCATTGAATGACGACGGAATTGGAGACCTCTCCGTGACCGGTTGGGCGCTCATGGCATTGCATTCAGCGCGCATGGCAGAAATTGAAGTTGAATTGAATACGTTTTTCATCGCCGAACAATTTCTCAACTCAGTTCAGGAACAACGATCAAGTGCGGCTTTCTACAAATACCGACCAGACTTTCCAATTGCGGAGGCACAGCGGCATCCAATGACCGCGGAAGGGCTGCTTTGTCGGCAGTGGCTCGGG
>JAJDEL010000742.1 GCA_029259835.1 Planctomicrobium sp.
GTCGACCAACAGAAATCCCTTGCCGTCATTCGTGACTTGCGGCATGGATGCAAACCCACCGGTACTGGTTAATCGCCGTTGCGACCCATCGCTCAAGTCACACAGGAATAAATCTTGGTCAGCACCTTTCAATACCACGACCCTATGTTCTGGTCCACCGAACACGATGGCTGCCCATCCATCATCCAGATGCGTGTCGATTTGTTCT
The DNA here is from genome assembly GCA_029259835.1 of Planctomicrobium sp. GTDB lineage: Bacteria > Planctomycetota > Planctomycetia > Planctomycetales > Planctomycetaceae > Thalassoglobus. Next base: position 209 of record JAJDEL010000742.1, read on the forward strand.
TGAAAATCCCACAGCCAGATTTCCCGTTCGCCATATGGTGTCGACCCGGCCTTGGGGCGAGTCGTCACGAGATATCGGCCATCTCGCGAGATCTGGAGTGGCATTCCACGAGCAGAAATGTCCATCTTCGCGTCACGTTTATCACTAAGCTTAAGCGTCCGAAGGGTATCCAAGTCTTCTGTGTAGACGACAACGTCTCGACGAACTGACATCACTGCCGCAATGCCGACATCCTGTAAGGCGCCTGCGTCAGACTCCATGTCTAGCAATTTGACGGAAATGATTCTCCCCCCGTGACCAAACCGCGAAACGTTTGAACGAGTTAAAATCAGATAACGACCATCAGATGATAACTGAACTGGGTCGTCAAGAACGCGTCCGAATGTCAGTTGCGTTGACTCGCTACCATCGCCCTTCATTGACCAGATATGGCGTAAGCCGCCCTCTTCTTTCGAAAAAACAACTTTGTCTCCAGTAGCCGCGAACAGCGGTGAAGCTTCGAAATCGTTCGATGTCGTCAGCTGGACTGGTGATTCACCAGCTTTTACGAGCGTATAAATATCGCCGTGGCCCGTGCTTGGCGATGCGAAATAGATCTTTTCGTGAATCGATCTACCTGATGGAGAGGCTGTCACAAACATACCACCGGACGTAAAGTGCTTCCAAGAATCCTCCCCGCCTTCCCCCCCGACAAAGGACCAGGCAGGCATAATTTGCAAAATCGCGGCGGTGATACACATTCCGACTGTCGCCAATACGGCTGCCGCCACCAGTACCGTACGAGGCTTCATAGTCAATCACTTTCCGAAATCTAGAAGGTCGAGACGTGTCGACTGAGTTTCACTGTCAGAAAAACGTTGTTTGTATTTACCGATTCATTGTATGACAAACATCGCAACCCACTTGGGTGGTCCCGGTAGATTTTTCTTTCGAGGCGGCATAGCCGTGTGAAGCTGCTGTCAGGCTTCCTGTTTTGCATCATCCCTGGGTGCATCACGTACGTCGATTCTAGAGTGAATGACCTGAACATCAACGAAGTGTCAAAGTTCCTAAAAGCGAGGTAGGTCAGGCTGTGCTTGATGATGCTTGATCCTCATCCACGTTGGTCGTTTTCTCCCCAATCGAGTTGGCTCACACGAGCCGTCAGATAGAACCTGACCTACTTCACTGTTCGAGAAGTTCTACAGCAATCGAAATCGATTACACAAATTTTAATATCTCACTTTTTGATTCTTCGACCTGATTGATAAAGAGTTTTGGTGGGCTCGAACGCTAGTACTTTGAATGTCTGAAAAGAGTCATCAAGTTTCAACATGAAAAGAGTTGAATTGAGTTTTAAAATCACAACTCCTGGTTCTATTACCTGCCAGGCCCCGTTGTTCACTTTATTCGTTGAAACAGTTCCATCACTCTCAAAAGAAAGCTGGTCGGGGTCATTCGTTCTGTTCCACGTATATCGCGAATTTCCTACTGCTTGCTCAGTTGCATACAATTTGTCGGTTCGGTCACTTAACACGAGTTCTTTCTCGATCAGTGCGATGGCTCTTTTGATTCGGAGAGCTTCGTTAAGGTCTCCGTCTTTCGTAACAGTCACCTCAGCTGACTTCAACTTCTTCAGGTAGTCGCGTCGTGCTCTCAGCATTGTGTTGTGATAATCTTTAGCTGCGGCTCTTGCTCGGGAACTTCGAAAGTTTTGAGCATTTGCGACTTGGGTTGATGGTGAAGAAATTATCAACACAAACAGGCATACCAAAAATCCCCGGACGATTGGTGTGTATAGCATTTCAACTCTCCCCTGAAATTACGTATTTCGGCATCGGGCAAATGTGGCCCAGTTTTACTGTCGCACATTGCGAATTAGATTTCATTAAATTGAAACTCCTCGAACAAATGACAAGTTTCAATAATTCTGCATTCAATCAACATCCTCCAACAACAAAAAAATCCAGAGTGGGCCTGTAAGCCGGGTTTTGTCGGGAGTGATCATTTCTCTGGGATGACGATTGCTCGCCACCTCGGCGCGACCGACCCGGACGTCGAACGTAGCGAACAGCTACGTGCCTTGCGAGTTGCCTCGAAAGACTTCGCCCTGCTTGGTCTTGCTCCCGGCGGGGTTTACCATGCCAGGACTGTCACCAGCCCCGCGGTGCGCTCTTACCGCACCATTTCACCCTTACCTGTGAGGAGACAAACTCCTCCATCGGCGGTTTGCTGTCTGTTGCACTTTCCCGGTCCTCGCGGACGGTGGGTGTTACCCACCACCGTGTCCTGTGGAGCCCGGACTTTCCTCTGCCATATTCTCGCCAAAGCGGAAACGACAGCGATCACTCAGCCCACTCTGGAAGGGTAAGTATGTCATCTCTGCAAGATGTTGCCTATCAAGTGAGACGACCGAACTCCCAAGAAGTTCGCTTGAAGAGGTGATTTCGGACTGGAGGGACTTAAAGTTTCGCTAATTCTCCTATTTGGGCGCGTATTGACCGATGCCTGCAATGGAAATAAACTTCGGCGGACAGGGAGTTTGCGGCAAAGGTGCTGCGATTGCCTGAATGAACGAAAGAATTCGACACGTTCACCGAATGACGAGATTCAGAGTTTCTGATGAAGCATTCGGTGAATTGTGATGGGGGGATGTCCGTCAGTTCGAGGGAGTGACATGGCCGGTTCTGGCCCTGCGTCCCCGCTGCCGAGTCGGTATCTCTGAATAGTCATAAACGTATAACATTAACTGGTACAGAGGTTTACGAAATCGCTACGCAAGTCGATTCGCCTCTGAACTCATCAGACATCACGGAAAGAAGACATGGACTTCTTTGATCGCCTTGGCGACTTTTTCAATACGGTGACTGCCTTCGTAGAAGGAATTATCCGCAAGTTCTTTGGTTCATCGAATGAGCGCGAGATCCGTCGAATTGGGTTTATTCGGGATAAAGACGGGACGACGAAAGTTCAATCTGGCTCTGTCCTGGAGCAGATTAACTCGCTCGAACCTGAGATGGAGAAGAAAACGGACGCTGAATTGAAGGAAACAACGGACATATTGCGTGCAAAACTTGCCGATGGGCAAACTTTGGACGACATTCTTCCAGAAGCGTTTGCTTCGGTTCGAGAGTCTGGTCGCCGCAATTTGCACATGCGTCATTACGACGTGCAAATGGTCGGTGGTAACATTTTGCATCAAGGCAAAATCGCCGAAATGACGACCGGAGAAGGGAAAACTCTCGTGTCATCGCTGCCAGCGTATTTGAACGCTCTCTCTGGCAAAGTTCACATCGTCACCGTCAACGACTATCTCGCGAAACGTGACATGGAATGGATGGGACCATTGCACCTTTCCCTGGGACTTACAGTCGGGGCGATACAAGGGCAAATGCGTCCGGCGGAACGTCAGGTCAATTACGCCTGTGATATCTGCTACGGAACGAACAACGAATTCGGCTTCGATTACCTTCGCGACAACATGAAGCCGACAGCCGAACTTCAAGTGCAAGGACCGCTCGATTTTGCCGTCGTCGATGAAATTGACAACATTCTGATCGACGAAGCCCGGACTCCGCTGATCATCTCCGGACCTGCTTACGATGACATCACGAAGTATCCCAAAGCAGATCGCATCGCTCGTCAACTGGTCCGTGATGTTCATTTTGAAGTGAAGGAAAAAGAACATTCCTGCCATATGACCGACGAAGGAATCCGCAAGGCCGAAGAGTTGGCAGGCGTCGAAAGCTTCTACGCTTCCGGAAATATGGAGTGGCCGCACCTAATCGATAATTCGCTCAAGGCACATTATCTCTATAAACGAGATGTGAATTACATGGTCGTTCAGGACGAAGTGATCATCATTGATGAGCACACCGGACGTCCGATGCCGGGTCGGCAGTGGAGCGACGGTTTGCATCAAGCGGCGGAAGCGAAGGAAGGCGTTCGCATTAAGGAAGTCAGTCAGACCCTCGCGACGATCACGTTACAGAATTACTTCAAGCTCTACGGCAAGTTGTGCGGGATGACCGGAACCGCGATGACCGAAGCGAACGAGTTCTACAAAATTTACGGACTCGATGTTGTCGCCGTACCAACGAATCGTCCGATGAAGCGGAAAAATTTCCAGGATACGATTTATCGATCCGAGCCTGAAAAGTGGCACGCTGTTGTCGATGAAATTACCGAAGTTCATAAAGAAGGAAGACCGATCCTGGTCGGAACGGTTTCTGTAGAGAAGAGTGAACGGCTCGCTTCGATGCTTTCCAAGCGTGGCGTGAAGCACAACGTCTTGAATGCAAAGAACCACGAACGTGAGGCGGAGATCGTCGCTCAAGCTGGTCGCTATGCAGCGGTGACGATCGCAACGAACATGGCTGGTCGTGGTACCGATATTGTCCTCGGTGGAAACCCGGAGCACATGGCCTGGGATGTCTTGAAAAATAAATATGAGTCGCGCCTGGATGTCCCGAAAATTGAATGGGATGAACTTTCCGACAAAATTGCCGAAGACGAAGGGATGAAAGACGACGGGCGAAAAGTCGCTGAACTTGGTGGACTCCACGTTGTCGGCACCGAGCGGCACGATTCACGCCGCATCGACTTGCAGTTGCGAGGACGTGCTGGTCGTCAGGGAGATCCTGGATCTAGCCGGTTCTTCCTTTCCTTAGAAGACGACCTGATGCGAATTTTCGCTGGTGACAAAGTGAAAGGAATGCTGACCTGGCTGGGAATGGAAGAAGGCGAAAGCATCGAGCATCCAATGGTCTCCCGGCAAATTCAAAAGGCTCAGAAGAAAGTCGAAGAGCGCCACTTTGAGTCGCGGAAAAGCTTGCTTGAATACGACGAAGTGATGGACCATCAACGTAAAGAGGTATACAGCTATCGGCAGGATATTCTTGATGGCATCAACTGCCGTGATCTGATCGGTGGGATGCTCAATCAGCAGATTGAAAAATGGGCTGGGCAGTTTTTGTCTCGTGAATATCGCTGGGAAACGGCTGCAGCATTTGCTTCGCAAAACCTGGGACTCGTTGTCGACCCTGAAGCCCTCAGCAACATGGACAAAGATCAGATGATCGACTTCATGAAAGGTGAAGGCATTCGACAAGCAGAAGTTCTTCTTGAAGACCAGATGACGGAAAACTTGCCAGAAGAAGTCGACCAACGCGACTGGAACTGGCAAACCCTGGCAACATGGGCGAATCGACAATTCAACATCAACACGAATGACCGCGAATTGCGCAAGCTCGCTCGCGATGGGATGCCTGATGGAGAAATTGATCGGGACAAAGTCTTTCGCTATCTCAATGATCGCGCTGGTGAAGCGATTGACCGCTGGGATTTCAAACCGCTGGACGTCATCCTCGCGGATGATTTTGGGGCGAAACAACTCTCAGGTTGGCTACGCCATCAATTTGGCGTTGAGATGTCGGCTGAGGAATTCACCGCATTCGACGAACCGATCGATGCGATTGAGTTCGTGCAACAGCGCGTGCGGGAACGTTACCGCGAAAAAGAAATTCAGTTTCCGATATTGATTGGGATGAACAAGTACGTCGGCGGACAGCAGAACGACCGTGCTGGTTTAATTGGCTGGGCGAACAGCCGGTTTGAAACGGATCTTTCTGAAGATAATTTCAAAGGCAAAGAGCGACAACAGGTTGCTGATGTGATGATCGAGCGTAGCGGAAAATTCTTCCCGGCTCCAGAAACGCGTGACGAACTACGAACTCTTCTGGATGATGTCTTCACAATTCGACCAGAAGGCGAAGAAGAGGAAGCACGCGACCTGACTCGTCTCCTCACTTTCATGCAGGAGCAGATGCAACTCGAAATCACTGAAGAAGAACTGACTGATCTTGATCCTGTGAAAGGCCGAAACTTGTGCCTTCAAAAAGTGAATGCACGCTTCCGTCCGGAACTCGGTCATGCGGAGCGGATGCTGCTCATGGAAATGCTCGATCACGCCTGGAAAGAGCATCTCTATTATATGGACCATTTGCGCAGCGGAATCGGTCTGGTCGGTTACGCTCAAAAAGATCCAAAGGTCGAATACAAACGCGAAGGGATGAAGGCCTTTGAAGCGATGTGGGATCGCATCGCCGAACAAGTGACCTCCGCGATCTTCCGTATCGATTCGGAAAGTTCACCAGAATTCCTGGATTCACTCTGGTCGAATGCTTCTGCCCACCACGCTCAGGCGGAATCCGCAGCAACTGAATTCTCCGGAGAAGTTGAGGAAAGCAGCGGGGGAACTGAACCAGGACAGGAAAACAAAGCGACTGAGCCGATCCGCAACTTCGATGCAAAAGTCGGTCGCAACGACCCCTGTCCATGCGGCAGTGGAAAGAAATATAAAAAGTGCCACGGTGCGAATGCTTGATATTGCAGGCGCACTATCGCCTGGGCGGTTTGCCGTACACTTCAAGTGTGCGGCAAAACACTAATCAACCATTCACGACAAATTTCCGTCTTCTGTTTTAGTTTTATCAAAGCCGGTTTCAAGCGCTACGAACTCTCCGCTTGAAGGCTTCTTCGGAGAACTTGGACACGCATGGCAGCTGCCACAGGCAGTCTGCTCACTGCTTGATAAAAACAACCGCGACCGAATCGCAATACGCCAAGCGGCGAAAACGACGACAGCAAGTGCGATCCAAGTTTGCCAGTCCATCGTTCCAGCCTAAAATGGTTGTTGTTGAGCGCCTCGGCGCCACGTCGTTCTACTGTGAATACATTTTGAGTAGTCGGTTTTCGAAGAGCACTCAGTAGTCCATAATGGGATCATACCACTTCGGATCATGTAATAAAGAGAAAAGTGTTTGGGTCGCCATTATCAAGATTCAAACAATGTCAATATGAAATATAATGAGCTGATTGTTCTCGTTCCTTGCCATAGCCTGGAAGATTTCCCGACTGAGCTTGGAGAAGACGCCGCAGCGAGCTTGCTGAATGCGTTTTCCATTTTGTGGCATCCATCGCTCTTGGCGTCGACTGGTGCGTTTCCACAATGGGAACGTGCCGACGAATCGTTAACGGTTCAGGCAGATCGACTTGTTGTCGTTCCCAAGCCAAGCGATGATTTGGTGCCAGCGACATGGATCGAACGTGCTCGCAGGGAAGGGTGCGTCGTCATCAGCGGGGAGCATGAGCGAAAAGCAATGCTCTCGCAGGCGCTCGATCCGCTTGAATTGAGTCAGGATCTTGACGCCGATCTTGTCGCTGATTTCCTAGCCTTGGGGACAGTCTATTTGCAAACGGAACTACTGACGCGGCATATGCGGAACTTTAGTCATCTGGATGAATCGCACATGCAGCGAGAAGCGGTTGCCTCCGCTCAGGCAGCGATTGCGCACGATGCCGAAGCAACTCGCAAACACCTCAGTCACTGCTTTGAAATGTTGCTTGAATGCCGTGAGCGGTTTTACCCGGTCGGTTGTCATCTCATCGATTTGTGTCTGGTGAATACCGACTTTGCCAGCGATGAACTGAACACTCTGTTGGAGAGTTCCGTTCCGGTCAATGCTCTCGCAACAGCGGAGGATTGGAAGAAAATTGTTGACAAAGATGCAGCATGGTCCGAGAAAATTCGCGCAGCCGTTGTCAGTGGTTCTGTTGAACTCATCGGCGGTGAGCAGTCCGAATTTCCAACGCCACTCATGGCACTTGACTCAACGCTGTGGCAGTTGCGGCAAGGAAGGAAGACTCTCAAGCAATTGTTTGATGCAACACCAACAACCTGGGCGCGAAAGCGTTTTGGGTTAGGGAGTCATCTGCCGCAAATTCTTGATCGCCTCGGTTACAAGTCCGGCATTCACTTCGTCATGGACGACGGCATCTACCCGGACGACGAGCAAACGCAAATGCGCTGGGAAGGTTCCGATGGTACCGCAATCGATGCGTTCAGTCGGATTCCACTCGCCGCTGATAGCGCGAGCAGCTTTTTGCGGTTGCCGATGCGGATGTCCGAATCGATGGACTACGACCATACGGCTGCGGTCGTCTTCGCTCGCTGGCCGAAAATGCGAACGCCTTGGCTGAACGACCTGCGGCGCGCGGCTGCGTATTCACCTGTGCTGGGTCAGTTCACAACGTTCGCGGATTTCTTTGAAACTTCGGATTCGCCTGGCCGGATGTCCGACTTCAAAGCGAGCGGGTATTTTTCGCTCAACTTAATTCAGTCTGTTGCGAAAGAAGAGAAGAACCCGATCAGCCGCTGGATCGACTACTGGACGCGACGCCGGGAGTTTGAAATCCTCGACTGGTCGCAGCAACTGGTCACTCTCCTCAGCAAAGGCGTCGACAGCCTTTCTGCAGAGAACGAACTTGAATCTGCAGTTGAAGCCGCTCATCCAGAAGCGAATGAAGAAGTCATCAACGCCGCCGAAGCAACACTTCAAAAACATCAACAGCAATCTCACGCGGATCTGACGCGCCTGTTCGCAGCGAAAGGAGAAACCGGGAAAGGACTTTTGATTTTCAATCCGCAATCTTTTTCTCGGAAAACATCGATTGAATGGCCGGTCGGGAAACCGGGATCAGACAAAGCAATTGTGCATCGACAAATTGAAGACGAGAACAGTTCGGCCCTCGTTGAGTTGCCTCCGTGTGGATTTGTCTGGCTCTCCGCTAGTGATTCTCAACCGAATTCGGTCGTTGGAAAAACTCCGCTGGCGGAAGGTTTAACGCTGCGTAACGAAAACTTTGAAGTCTCTCTGAGTGATGTCACCGGAGGGATTTCAAGAATTGCTACGTATCGGCGTAGTCCCAACCGAATCAGTCAGCAAATCGCATTTCGCTTTCCACAAGAACGGACTGTTGTGATTGGCGAAGGTGACGAGCAAGAGTCCTTCAAAACGTATTACTCGTTGATGCAAATGCGTGAGTCGCGCGTCTTGAGTGCTGGTCCCGTTGTGGGAGCTATTGAAACGGTCGGGGATCTGATCGATGGACAGAACAATCAAATCGTCGCGACTTATCGTCAAGTGACGCGCGTTGTCCGCGGGCGTCCGAACGTTGATGTCGAACTCGAACTCGATTTACAAAAGACGCCAACTGGAGACCCTTGGACAAATTACATCGGCTGCCGATTCGCCTGGAAGCATTCGACAGCATCGATCACTGGGTCGATGCAGCAAGGTGCTCACCCGATCGGAGACCAGCGCATTGAATCACCTCAGTATCTGGAAATCGCTGATGATGATTTCCGTACGACGATCTTAACTCCAGGGTTGCCATTCCATCGCAAGACAGGTGATCGCATGATTGACACTCTACTTGTCACTGAAGGAGAAACGCGTCGGAAGTTTAACTTCAGCATTGCGGTCGATGTCAAATACCCGATGCAGGCACATCTCGACGCGTTCTCTGAACCGATCATCATTCCAACGGAAACAGCACCTGCCACCGGTGGTCAGCAAGGTTGGCTCTTTTTCGTCGGTGCCGCGAATGTCTTACTCACCCGTATTTTGACAATGCGTTCAGATGAAAATAATTCGGACAACAATAAAACCGGATTTATCGTTCGCTTGTTAGAAACAGAAGGACGCACAAAGACATTCCCTTTGAAATGCTTCAGCACTCCAAATGAAGCACGTCAGGTGGACTTCAATGGAGAGACAGTCCATTCGCTCACGGTTCAAGACGATCAAGTCCTGGTCGAAATCGCACCGTATGAAATCTGCGATATTGAACTGACGTATTAAATCATGCTGGCTAACCAACCGAGTTAGCCAGGTGGTTAACAGTTTTCTTGTAGGCTTCGTCCAGTTTCGAGGCAACGGGACCGACCGTTCCGGTTCCGATTTTTTGTTGGTCAACCAGTGTGATCGGCAGAATTTCTGTCGTTGTTCCGGTGAGGAAGAGTTCATCGATTTCGCTGAGCTTATTGAGATGCAAGCCTTCTTCACGCATTGGAAAATGACATTCTTTGGCTAGCTGCATCAAAAGTTTGCGAGTAATCCCTGGCAGGATGTTCTCTTCAAGCGGGGCGGTCAGAATCGTGCCGTTGCGGACGCCGAACAGGCTTGACCGGCTCCCTTCAGTGAGCCTTCCGTTTCCGTCGACGAACAGAGCTTCGGCACAGTCGGCTTCGGATGCCGCTTGAGCCGCCATGCAGTTTGCCAGCAGATTGACCGACTTGATGTCGCAACGTTTCCAGCGCATGTCATTCAATACGATGACCGAAACGCCTTGCTTTCTGGTGTTGGCGTACGGGTCTTCAAAATCTGCGACGTATATCAATTCGTTTGGCTGTGGGGCAGGGACCGGGTACTGATGTGTCCTCGGAGCCACGCCGCGTGTGACCTGAATATAGACGATCCCTTCGACGACATCGCTGGCAGCGATGGTCTCACGAGTTCGCTCGCCGATGGCCACGGCATTTGCGGGCAGGCTGATTTTTTCCAGGTTCCGACCAAGGCGGGAGACGTGATCTTCGAAGAGAAACGGGCATCCGTTGTAAATACGAATCACTTCGTAGATCGCATCTCCGAATAGGAATGCTCTGTCGAGGACCGAGACCTTGACCTCGGACAACGGCATCAACTCGCCGTTCCAATTCGCGAGTGGATCTCGGAGAACTTGTGGGCTCATCTCAGGCTCAGACATTATTCAGACTGGGTCTCCGGGACGTATTCGTGATTCCGCTTGCGAGTCACTGTCGCTGAGATGATTTCATCATTTTTTTGTAAAGCGCGAGCGACGTCCAAGCCTTCAATGACCCGTCCGAAGACGGTGTGGACACTCGTTGGAGTAACCTCTCGGTCGAGGTGCGGCGTCGGCAAATGAGTAATGAAGAACTGAGAACCGCCTGTGTCCCTACCAGCATGTGCCATACTCAATGAGCCTGAAAAGTGACGTCGGGCATTGGGGCTATATGCTTCACATTTAATGTTGTAGCCAGGGCCTCCTGAGCCAGCACGCTGCGGATTCGTCTTGCTGAGCGGGCAGCCTCCTTGAGCCATAAAGTTCGGGATGACCCGGTGGAACTTCAAACCATCGTAGAATTTCTTTTCTACGAGACTCACAAAGTTCGCAACGGTGTTGGGGGCTTCGTTTTCAAAAAGTTCGATAACAATATCACCCCGACTGGTTTCGAATTTGACCCGAGGAAGTTGCTCGTCTCCTTGAGCGGCGTCCTCTTGAGCACGAATTGCCTGTTCCTTTTTCCAGTATTCGATGTATGATTTTGAAGTTTCCAGATAGCGTCCTCCGAGGTTACCTAAGAGTTGACCATTTTCTTTCGCCAAACTGAGGATTCGGTTTGAATCTTCAAAATCATGTTCTGCGAAACTGGCGATTCCGGAGAAGTTGACAGCGTTATCATTTTTCGGATCCGCTTTGAGAATCGCTGCTGAAACTCTCTTCGTCGTTGGAAAGTCATTTCGGCTATAGGAATACTGCACGACCTCATCGGCAATTTCGATCGTTGTTTTGTCTTTTGGGGTTTTCTCGAGTTGCCCCGCAACTTGCTGTGTCAATTGAGGGAAAATTTCTTTCTGCAAACGTGTTGCAATTTGCGTGAATTCAGTGGCAAGCTCATTCCGCTCCTCAGGTTTTGCGGTTTGAGCTTTTGCCTGGAGTTCTTTGAGTCGATCAAACGATTCCGTTCTGACTTTAACGAGCTGCTCCCAAGACAGTTCTTTTTTTGCTTCCTGCGCGATGCTCACGTTAGAAAAGACAAACACAGCCAGTGTGAGTAGGGCTGCACAATGGTGGCGAAACAACATCTGAACTCCAGTAAAACTTTTGATTTATTCTGTGAACCTCTTCTGATTTCACAGAGTCTAAGGGACAGGCGGTATTTGCAAAAGCGTTCCCCAGTTTGAAGTGAATTGAAAGTTGAGATCGTTGACTGGAATAGGTCACATTTGGACAGGTTGTTGCTGATAGAGAAATTTCAAAGTTCTTTGATCTCTTTGTTTCCGAAAAGCGTTTAAGTCTGTAGAGACTGCCCCGATTATCCCCTAACTGGGCAGAGGATATCCCGATGTTGCAAACTCAACTGAAATACGCTTGGAACCGGGAAAGGTTGAAAGGAGGAGAACGATGAAAGATGACCCTAAAAGAAACATTCTGAAAAAATGGAAATCCGCATCTGTCGTTGGATTCGGGATGACCGGAATCGGTCTGGTCTGTTCCGCAATGATTATCGGTCAGTTGCTTCCAGCAATTTTGAACGGTCAAACCCCAGGTGTTTCGACTGTCGAGATGGCACTTGAAGCAACAGTTGCATTAATCTTTTTGATTTCCGGATTTGCCTTGATGGTCATTGGCTCTGATCCGTTCGAGGATCCATCGAGTGGATTTCGCGTCGAGAATGATCGAGACGAAGAATAGGATGCCAAAAACATTCTCGATAAATGAAAGAAGCCCTTTCACCAAGTGGCGAAAGGGCTTCGATATTTGAATTTCGTTTTCTGGTTAGCCCTCTTCTGCGTCAACTGAAGTCGTTTGATCTGAAAAATACTGAACGTCGTATTTTTCAATCAATTTTTGAGCTAAGTTCCCACCAAAATCGCTAAGTAACTGGCTACCCATA
>JAJDEL010000743.1 GCA_029259835.1 Planctomicrobium sp.
ACCTATTCATTACCAAAACACTTTCTCATTGAGACCTACACCAATCTAATGAACATCGACAGCAATCTGCCCACGGATAATAAGGACGTCCAACTCTCTGGGGCAATCTGCAAGAACCGTGAAACTTGATTTCGTAGACAGTTGAAGGACAAGTGGCACGGTTTCGAGCTACTTTCATTGGCAGGTCGCGAAGCAATCGCTCGTTACCCGAGTTCAAATGTTGTTACTCCGTAGACATCTCCGATTGGTATCTCTGGAACTGGTCCTCTAAACAGTCGGGCGCAGCCGAAAACTTCGGTCATGTTGTGTTCGGAAGCCAGTCTCATCGCAAGCGGGTTGTCTTCGGGAACATCCAGGTAAACGAGTTCTCCCGGAACAGTTGATGACAGTGCGAGAAACAGATTGCGCGCGATCTCTGGCGACTCGGCAAACAACGGACCGATTTTGTGACCGGACCGGCACGGGCGAATCACTCCATACCCTCGAATGCGGTCTGCTTCAACAATCGCTTTCGCTGCACCACCTGTCTTCTGAATCCAAGGAACAATGAACTGCGGACGCCGTGTCGGGAAATAACGCGCATCGAATTCGACAAGATCATCGATTGGTAAAGTCGTCGCATCGAGAACCTCAACGCTTGGCTCTGTCGTTGTGCCAGTGCTTTCGAAGCGAATGTCTCGCGCGACGAACTGGAAACCTCCTCGTTCGTAAAATGGCTGCATGTCGAAGACACCATCCATTCCGATAGACGCACTTGCATCGAGACGTTCGGACAGTAACCGAACCCGTTCGTGCCACAAGGTCGCGCCGAGTCCTTGCCCACGTAAATCAGGACGCAGAATGAAAAAGCCCATGAACCCGTATTGCCCGTCGTAAGAAACAATCGACCCACCCCCGATGAGTTCGCCTGCCTGCTCTAAAGCAATAAACCCATCTCGGTCTGTCTCCCAGAAGATGTCCGCATCCGCCAGCCCAGGATTCCAACCTTCTCCCGCCGCCCATTCGACCAATGTGTCGAATTCTTCTCGTCGCATTTGCCGGATGATTGGATGCATGTTTTTTGGTTCCGCTTCTCGCTGAACTCCGTTTACGTCACCCAGCCTATACAAAATTAAACGAGACCTTTTAGGAATGTTTTTTTTAATACCGAGTATTCGCTTGTGCGCTCTGTCGATTCAGTAAAGTAAAGTTTGATTTTATCCATTTGGTTAGATTCTTCTGGTGACAGCGTTCCGGCTTCTTGTCTTGTCACGAATAAAAGAAAGACTTCTTTGAGTTGAGTGAGAGTGTTAAGAATTTCCAATCTACGTGCAACCAGCGACGCCCTTGCCAATCCGAAAATTTCAATCATTGCAGTTCCTCGTGGGTCATCATTGATTGCAATGGCGTTTCCGTTACTGTCGTAGGTAAGGAATGATTCTGGGTCGTCATCAGCAGGATGAGGTAAGAGATGAGATTCACTGGCGATATCATCAAGGTGTGAGATCGCCCGCGTGTTGGCGTCGATGAGAGGGAAATGATTCTTCTTAAATCGTTGATTACACAATTGACATGAAGCGAATAAATTCTCCCAGTCATAAGCCAACCAGTAGTAACCGGGTTTTGTGAGTGGATCACCCTCTGTTTGAATCCATCCTCCTTTTGGACGAAAGTGTTCTACGTCGCCATATGAGACGTGAGTGAACTGCGACTCACAAAAACAGCATTTTCCGTGTTGTGCCTTGATGAGTGCGTTCTTGACTGATTTTGCCCCATAGATATTCGACTTAAATTCAAAGTCCGTTTCGCCTGCATCGGAAGAGTCTTTCAATTTCTGCGTTTCTTTTGGCCCACGATTGTCCGTTCCAGTGAGAATTCTAGGCCCGGCAGGTTTCTCGATACGGATCATTTCACGTCACTCTCTTCTGCTAACAATTTGTATGAATCTGAGAGGAGTTGCTGAACTTTTTTGTGCTCGCTAGTTTCGCTAACCGGAACCATGTCGATCTCTTCCGTAATCTCGCCAAGTCGCTGCTTGTCCGATTTTGTCAACTTCGCTTTCGAAAGAATCTGACGCCTTTCATCAATCTTCTCCTGCACTAGAGAGTTTCGGGGAGAGATCGGGCCACGGCTTGTGGTAAAGAGATCGCTGGTGAGCAGTTGATCGAGCCGCCAACTACGAATGATTTCAGGATCGTTATCGATCACGACGTGATCAAAAGGTTCTCCTTCCACTCGACGAAGCACAGCCACATTCGCATTCATCGAAGGTGCTGCCTGAACAATGAGTGGACTATGCACCGTGGCGATGAACTGTGTGTTCGGAAATTTGTCCGAAAGATACCCCATGACATCCCGTTGCCAGGAAGGGTGCAGATGCAAGTCAAGTTCATCGACTAGACAGATGGCTGGCTCTGAGAGTGGGCTAGAGCTATCCGGATAGCGTTCAATCAACCGGTAGGCAAAATCGACAATCCAAGCAACGAGTGACTGGTAACCGTAGGCAACGCTATTCAGCTCAACCCATCCGTAAGGAGTTAGGAATTCAACATCCGGTTCTGGGTCCATACTTGTTGGATCAGTAATACGGATGTCGGTGACGTCTGGAAGAACTTCGATTAGCAGTTCTTGGATTTGATTTAGGCGTTCCTTCATTTGATTCTGAACTGGAGTTTTTTTGCTTGCAGAATAGTCGAGTTCTCTCAACCATGTACGAGCACTCTTAAACGGCGTTTCAATGGAATAAAAAAGGCCTGCAAGCGGCCTGAGTTCATCATCAGTAGCATCTGATTCACTTAACTTTCTCTCTGGTCCATAGCCACAGACAAACAACTCTTCATAAGGAAATGGAAACATTCCAGATGATTCCATTGGCTGCTCGAAGTCAAACTTGAAGTTCTTGTCATCCTCTGGGTTACGCTCCTTGTTAAGAACAAATTCTACTTCACCATGTCCCACACCGTGCCAGCCAAGCTTGTTACTAAATCTGTTAATTGAGTCATCTGGTTTCTCAAAACCCACTTCTAATTCACTCTTTTTAAGCACCTGGTAGTAAATGGGAATCAGTACTTGCCCTACCCAATACTTCACCGCCAGAGCCTGTAACAATGTCGTTTTTCCGACACCATTATCACCGAGAATCAGATTCCATTTCGCAGGCTTGCCCTCATTGTCAGTTAAGTCCAGCGTTTGTGGTTCGTCTCCAAAGCACCGAATGTTTCGGACCGTCACCGATTTGAAGAAGAGAGATTCGGACTCCACTGAATAGATCCCCTGTGAAGGTTTGAGTCAGAGATGGATTCATCGATTGACTGACACATAAAATTGAGAAGTGATACTTCGATTTGTATACGCTTAAAGTTCAATTCAAATCACATGGTGTATAGTAACTCAAGAATAAAACGACGGATAGTGGAACCTGGAATGAGGCAGTGAGCGCTCAACCAATTTTATAGCAACAGGAATTATCATATGGCCTTCTCACAGAGATCACCCCTCTCGCAGTTTCTCCAGAATGCTCTGGTCTTCCAGCGTTGTTGTGTCCTGGGTGCTTTCTCTGCCGGCGGCGATGTCTCTGAGGAGTCTTCGCATGATCTTGCCGGATCTTGTTTTGGGGAGGGCAGGGGTGAAGCGGATTTGGTCGGGGGTGGCGATGGCTCCGATTTGGGTGCGGACGTGTTGCCGGAGAGTTTCTTTGGCTTCGTCTGCAGGGATGTCTCCTTTGGGGATGACGAAGCAGCAGATGCCTTCGCCTTTGAGTTCGTGTGGGAAGCCGACGACGGCGGCTTCGGCGACGAGTTCGTGGCTGACGAGTGCGGATTCAACTTCCATTGTACTGAGGCGGTGACCGGAGACGTTGATGACGTCGTCGACGCGTCCCATGATCCAGTAGAAGCCATCTTCATCTTTTCTGGCTCCGTCGCCGGCGAAGTACATCTTGCCGTTAAACTTGGCGAAGTAGGTTTCGATGAATCGGTCGTGATCGCCGTACAGTGTGCGAAGCATGTGCGGCCAGGGTTGGGTCATGACTAATAAGCCGCCTTGATTGGCGTCGAGTTCTTCGCCATCTTCAGTGACAATTGCAGGGACAACGCCAGGGAGTGGTGTCGTGCAGGAGCCGGGCTTCGTCGCGGTAACACCAGGGAGCGGGCTGAGCATGATGCCGCCGGTTTCGGTTTGCCACCAGGTGTCGACAATCGGGCAGCGATCGCCGCCGATCACTTTGCGATACCACATCCAGGCTTCCGGATTGATCGGTTCACCGACAGTGCCGAGGAGTCGTAGCGAGGAGAGGTCGTATTTCTGCGGCCACTCATCACCCCATTTGATGAACGCACGGATCGCGGTCGGTGCGGTGTAGAAAATGTTGACGCGGTGCTTCTCGACGAGTTCCCAGAAGCGGCCTTCGTCAGGCCAGTTCGGGGCGCCTTCGTACATGACCGAAGTCACGCCGTTCGCGAGCGGACCGTAGACGATATAGCTGTGTCCGGTGATCCAGCCGATATCGGCGGTACACCAGTAGGTATCTTCATCTTTGTAATCGAAGACCCAGCGAGAGGTCATTTGCGCACCGAGCATGTAACCGGCGGTCGTGTGGAGGACGCCTTTCGGTTTACCGGTTGAGCCTGAGGTATAGAGGATGAAGAGCGGGTGCTCTGAATCGAGTTGTTCCGCTTCGCATTCGGCGGAGGCGTTCTCCATGAGGTCGTGCCACCAGTAGTCGCGGTCAGGGACCATTTCGACATCGCCGCCGGTGCGGCGGAGGACGACCACTTTCTGCACTGACTTCGACTTCTCCATCGAATTGTCGACGTTTGTTTTCAGCGGGACTTCTTTACCGCGACGCCAACCACCATCGGCGGTAACGACGACCTTTGCCTGGGCATCGTTGTTTCGATCTGCAATCGCTTCGGCACTGAAACCTCCGAAGATGATCGAGTGCGTCGCACCGATGCGAGCGCAAGCGAGCATGGCAATCGTCAGTTCCGGGACCATCGGCATGTAGAGAGTGACTCGGTCGCCGGTTTCGACACCGAGTTGTTTCAGGACATTCGCAAACTTGCAAACTTCGCGGTGTAGTTCCTGATAGGTGAGGGTCCGCGTGTCGCCAGGTTCACCTTCCCAGACGATGGCAGCTTTGTTCTTTCGCCACGTTGTCAGGTGCCGGTCGAGGCATTGATACGATGCGTTGATTTTGCCGCCTTGAAACCATTTCGTTTCAGGCATGTCACCTTCCATGACCGAATCGAACGGCTGGAACCAGTCGAGTTCGCTTGTGGCAAGATCGCCCCAGAACGTGGTCGGGTCGTCTTTTGCCTGTTGCCACATTTCCTGATAATGCTCTTCAGAGGAGATGAGGGCGTTGGCTGTAAATTCGGCAGGTGGGGCGAACTGACGATCTTCATGCAGAATAGATTCGATGGCGTCGGACATATTGCTGGTCTAGGGGCTAGGGTCTAGGGGCAAGCGAGGTGCGTAAGGCCGCAAAACTCTCGACTTGTTGTCAATTTGTTGATTTGAACCGACGATGCTACGACGCTTCGGCTTGGAGTTCAACAGAACCGGCGAAGTTCTGATTCTCGGATGGTAATCTGCGTCGAGAAGGTGTCATAATTGGGCAAATGCTGCGAAGATTCAATGGAATGGGCTTCGACTCCACGGAAGAAAAGGCGGATTCATGGCGGATAAAAATGTGACAGACTCCTCTGCAGACGAGAAAACAGGGAAGCCTCGCAAGAAGCCGATTAGCTTTGTGGCTCGGGTGCGGCGTTACTTCATCAATCTGGCAATCTTCGGAGTGATCGTTCTGTTCGCGTTGCCGTGGTTGGCTTCTTATTTTCTGCATGAGAAGCTTGGGGAAGAATGGATTTCAGAGCAGATCTCCGGCAACATCGAAATCGGTGATGCATCGCTCGGTTGGCAGTCCCCAATTTTGCTGAATGATGTTTCTTACGAAAGCGATACGGGGAAACAACTGTTGAATGTCAAAGCGGTGACGTCGAATCAGTCGTTGTGGGATTTTCTGCGCCGTCCTGAATCTCCGATTGAACTTGAATTTGAAGGGATGAACGCAACCTTCGTTGTTCCACAGCTGGAACCGAGTGAATCGGGCATGACCTCCATTGACATCAATGCCGTTCTGGCAGAGACTCTCAAGTACACGCTGCCTCAGATGGAACGTGAGATGACAATTCGGCTGAT
>JAJDEL010000744.1 GCA_029259835.1 Planctomicrobium sp.
CAACCGCCGCATTGTGAAACCAAAAGATCAAAGACCCTTCCCTCTATTCTGCGATGGTGCCGGTGCTTTCATCATAACTCGCGGAACGCCTCACCAAGGTCTGGTTTGTTATCAACTGGGATCAGATGGCAGTGGTGGCCCACTTCTAGACCGACCAGTAGGCGGAACCAATTCTCCCATCACAGCCGCAGCGATTGATGCTGGAGGTCATTTCCTGAGAATGGATGGTCGCAGTGTCTTCAAGTGGGCAGTTCGAATGCTCGCAGATACGATTGAACTGGTCCTTGAAAAGAGCGGAATGACCGTTCACGACATCTCGCAGTTCGTACTGCATCAGGCGAACGTTCGCATCATCAACGCTGCCGCCGATCAACTGGGGATTCCTCAAGAGAAACTCTTCGTGAATCTCGACCGCTACGGAAACACTTCGGCAGGTTCGATTCCCATCGCCCTCGACGAAGCCTGCCGCGAAGGCAAAATCCATCGTGGCGACGCGATCCTCATGTGCGGCTTCGGTGCTGGGTTGACTTGGGGAACAGGAATCTTCCGCTGGTAGGATTTTCTGTGCGAAAGAGTTTAGCCGTACACTTCAAGTGTACGGACACGCATCAACTCACACGGCAAAGAAACGCTTTCAAATAAGATGTTTCCAGGCAACTGGTCACAACCGGGTGGTCAGCAGCCTGCCCTCGCTCTTCAATAATTTGAACCATCCGCCCAGCTTCAAGTGCGGATCTGGCGATGATTTGCTGGAAGTCGTCGTGACTCACATGGCCTGAACAACTGCACGTCAGTAGCACTCCGTTCGGGTTGAGAAGTTCAATCGCCAATCGATTCATGCGCACGTAACCTTTGATCGCACGATTGAGTCCTCCGCGCGTTCGAGCCATTTTCGGAGGATCCAGAGCTATGAGATCATACTTCTCCCCACTCGCGAGGAGTTCTTCCAGAGCCTGAACGGCGTCGGACTGTTGGAATGTGATCTTCGAATCAAGGCCGTTCAATTCGGCATTCCGTTTTGCCATTTCTATCGCCGAGTGCGAAGAATCAATCGCATGCACTTGCTTGCAGTTCTCTTGCTTCGCTGCATTGAGGGCGAAGCTTCCTGTGTAGCAACAAATATCCAGAACCTTTGCACCGCCTGCAAACTTCGCAAATGCTTTCCGGTTCTCTCTTTGGTCGAAATAGAAGCCTGTCTTCTGACCTTCCACCAAGTCCACACCGAACTGCAAGCCATTCTCTTCGATGAACAACGGCCTCGGTGGTTGCTCTCCGGCAAGCAAGCCATCCTGAATTTCTAGCCCTTCGAGTTCTTTAATTCCTTTCTCAGTCCTCAACCAGATTCCTTTCGGAGACAGTTCAGCCTTTAAAATTTCGAGGATTTCAGCCTGACGCGTCACGAAAGCGGCGCTGGTCCATTGGACGACAAGCCAGTCGTCAATGCGATCAACAATCAATCCGGAAAGTCCGTCGGATTCGCTGAAAATTAAACGACACGCCTTTAAGGCAGAGCTATCTGCGAAGAGTTTGCGGCGCAATTCGATGGCTGCTTTGATGCGTCCCTCCCAAAATTCCCGGTCCAGTGACTGCTCCTTCTCCCAGGAATAGAGTCGAACGCGAATTTTGCTTTGGGGGTTGTAGAGACCTCGCCCGATGAATTGCCCGTCATGGGTTTGCACAATAACTTCGGCCCCAACCTCGGGAGATGAGGTAATCGTTTTCATTGCCGTCGCATACATCCAGGGATGCCGACTGAAGAATGGCAGTGCCTTCTTCGGCTTGAGTGTTACTACTGGCAGTTGAGATTCCATAGTTATAAAAGTCGCTTTATGTGTGTTGAGGTTACGATTCGTAAGGATATCGATTGTCAGCAGCATCCGCACGAAGTTTGATAAACCGTCTCAGAAATGCGACGACAGCCTACCACTGACGCTGGAATTCGAATCCCAAACGTCACCCACCCTACCTCTGAGAGCGTGTCGCGAAACGTCCTCGTTAGACTGATCTTGCCTCTTTTTCAAGAGATATCATAGATTCCGGTGTGGAAGGTGTCTGGCGATTCGCTGGCATTTTCTTATCACCTCACCTGTTCATCCACTCAAGCTGGCAAGGATGCCGATGAATCGCTTGCGTGCTCTCCAAAAATTTGTTCGTCCCTCTCTTCCAAGTCTCGGCCACTGGGCTGCTGGAATCGCGATGGGGACACTCTTCCTGACGATCTTTTCAAGACTGCGACTCGCATTCGGAGCATCGACTGATGTGACGATTGCTGTGTTGCTGACCTTTGTTCTCGCGTCGCTGGCATCTATTTCGTTCATTAGAAATTCGAGCCGTCTCGTGACGCTGGCAGCGTTTTGGGTGATCGCCATCTGGACGGTTCTACAACCGGCGGTTCTCGACATTTCGCTCAATTCGATTCACCAGTTCTCATTGATGCAGCTGACGTCTCACGCAACCCGATTTGGGATCACGTTTGCGATTGTTATCGCATCGTTATTTCCATTTGCCTTTGGGACAGTCGCCATTCTTTTGCAGCCGACGCAGCGACGGAGCGCTCTTGTCGGTGGTATCGCCACGTCGCTCTTTCTGGTCCCGACGTTACTCGGACTTTCTATCTCGCCAAATGTGGCAATGTGGCTTGCAGTCTCTGGTGCGGTTTTGTCTGGGGCCTATGCTTATCTCAACGGGAGTCGACCTGGAGCTTCCGGCGAGTTTGTTAGCTCTGAAGGAAACCACAAGCACTGGATTGAAAAGATTACCCTCTCTTTCATGATTGGGTTTGCGTTTGCAATTGCAACTTTCGTCGGACAGCAACTCATTCTGAAGAACCTCGTCGCAGAGCTTGCCACCATCGGGGGATTGCTCGCTGGTCTGGCGTGTGGAAGTCTTCTGTCAAAAAAATTTAAGACGAGAATTCCCTGGTCAGAGTCGCTCAGATGGATGTCTCTGGCAGCATGGGGAGCGATCATCGTTTTGTCGTACCCAACGATGACTTATCTCGCACTGCATGAGACGATCTGGATTTCCAACACCTTCCTTCTATTTATTTCTCGCGCGGCACTCCTGACTGTCCTGACTCTACCGCTCGGCATCATTTTAAGAACTTCATCGAGTCGGCAAACATTAAATTCTGCGGACTACTTCGCCAAAATTCTGGGTTTCACTTCGGGATTCACAATCGCGATTTGGAGTGGAATTTCGCCAGCGCTTGCCGTCGTGAGTTTAGTTCTTGCTGCTTCCGCAATCGCTGCATTCTCATTCTGGAAGTCTGACGTGAAACTTCCAGTCTTATGGAGCCGACGATTCGTGTTGGCCGCTGTTGTAGGAGTGATTGTTTGCGGTTTCTTGTTTCGACACAGACTTGATCCATCGAAATCTGAGAAACTGGTCTTCTCAGGCAACGCTTTTGCTGCGGTTCGTAATGGGGTCGATTGGTCGACACTTCAATGGATGGATGATGGACGTCTTGCGAACGAATACTCCACTCTCGAAGGTCGGTTGAGTTTTTGGAAACAACGCGGCTCGCAAGCACTGGTTCGAGAGAACGGATTGGTTACAGAAATCCGCTCGACAAATTCCGCGGTTTTCCCTATGAATGCTTCGGAAGTGATTCCAGGATTGTTTCCATTGATTGCTCACCCGACAGCTGAACACGTTCTCGTTTTAGGAATGCACTCCACGACTCTACACACCTGTGAATCGTACCCATTACATTCCGTGACTGTGATTGAAGATTCGTCATTCTTTGACGAAATTCAGTCATGGGCGACATCATTTCTCTCTGAAACTTCGCAATTTCGTTTTATCAATGCCGATCTTCGAATGGCTCTCAAAGCGTCTCACACGCAGCCATACGATGTGATCATCGCCCCGCAGGTCGCTTCGGCAACGACCGCAGGAGCGTCTGAGTTAACACAGGAGTTCTACCTTGACTCACGTCGTTTACTCGCCCCTGGCGGTATCTTTTGCCAGCGTCTTCCCTATTACGACTTGGGTCCGGAGACTGTTCGTGAAATCGCTGCAACGTTGAAATCTGTTTACCCGCAGGTTCTTGTTGTTGGTTCTGTTCAAGGTGAAACTTTACTGGTTGGTTCACTTCAATCGGAACCACTCGTGACCAAAGAACTTGTCGGTCGAATGCAATTACCGCAAGCGCGATATCTTTTGAGTGAACTGGGTTGGGACTGGTCGATTCCTGCGAGTCAGGGAGCGCTGGATGACTCCGCAGTCACAAAGTGGATCGCTGAAACACATACGCCATTTTCATCGCGTCACCACGATCTTCTCTTCAAACTTCCAGCGGAAGTCGCTCGTTGGGCCACGAAATCTCAACTCACTGCATCTGAACTTGCGAAGCAGGGAATGGCTCTGGGCGGTTACCTTGGCGAAGGTGACGAAAGCCTCGACATTTCTCAACGACTGGAAGACAGTACAATCGCTCAGAAAATCTTGAACGAACATCCAGATGACATCTGGAGCTATCGCGCTGCATTAAAAGAACAGCTTTCGAAGCGTCCCCGCGCAAAAATCATGCAGGTCAAACACGAAGGCTTAGCACGACGACTGCATCCAGATGACCAACGCCGAAAAGCCTACCTCGTCACGTTGAGTAAACTCGCAAAGTCCGAGACACCAACACTTCAGATGGTCGACAGCTTGGTGCAGTTCCGTCAACCATTTGACCCGCTCATGGGAACGTTTGTCAGCTACGAAGCGGTCCATCAACTCAGGCGTGTCGATAAAAAAAACAGAGGCGATGCAGAAGCAAAGTCAGCAGAACTGAATCATTTGCTGTATTCGATTTACTTCTCGTCCGCTGGCGACAAGTCCGTCCGCAATGTGTGTGAGGCGATCTTGATTCTACACGAACATCCCGAAGTGACATCAAGCGACGAAGATCGTTGGGACCAATTGAATGGGCTTGTCGAAATTCTCCGTCACCGCTGGTATCTCAGACTTCATGATAAAACACGGCAATCGAAGTACGAGACCATCGATACAGAAAGAAGTATCGGCGCTGTGCGAAAGGCTATCAATGATCTTGAGGAGCTCGCTTCCAGAGCAAATGTGAGTGAAAGCGATTGGCAGATTAGAAGTGAATTCATTCAAGAAAATCTATCGCGCCCGCTCAAGCAGCACCGCAGCAAACAACTTCGCCGCTACCAGATCAACCCGCAAGTTCAGTAAACGAACGCAACTACTGAGTTTTCGGGATCTCATCAAACTCAGGGACATTTTCGTCCAGGCGTTTCTTTTGAGCGGCAAGAACTCGCTTTCGGTCTGATCTCTGAACAAGAATGAGACCGAGAATCAGCACGGCGAAGACAATTCCTATTGCCCCATAGACTACAGGACCCTCCAGCCCGGTACTGGCGGACGGTACAGGGCGAACAGAAACCGTTTTCGCCAAAATGAGCGGAGCTTTGCGAGTTCGGTCATCACTGGATGGATACCAATACACTTTCAGAAAATATCCTGACACGGTCACACGATCAATTAACTCTCCACCGATCGGAAGATTCTCAGGTTTTTCGAGGAACACGATAGTCGCGGGATGTGATTGGGAATCTTCCGTGAAGAGAGTCGATTCGTAAAGCTTCTTGATTCCAAATTCGTTCTCCAAAGCATCAAACTCGAGAGTTTGTAGAACGTGACCTTTCAACCGAACCGGTTTGCCACGATATGCTTTCGGATTTCGAATCATGTCCACAAACGTCGGCAACTTCGTGAGGTCTTTCCGAGTTGCGGTGAATTTTTTCGCGGCGTCAGTCAATTCATTTGGCGCTTGCTGGTTGGCAAGGTCGAGTAATCTGTAATAAGCCGGGTTGTCCTCCGGATTGAGCGGACAGTCATCACGAACAACCGAAAGGGCAAGGGGATCCTCGATGTCCAAAACTTCCTGATTCGGCGACGAAGATATTTCGACGTCTTGTGCAACGACGATGCTCTCCAGCAAGCAGGAACAGACGATCAATACCATGCAGAGTCTGCCGACCACGCAAGGACGACCAATGGGGTTGGTTCGAAATTGAATTGACATCTGCGATCCGACTCTCGAATGAAACAAACTTTCCTGTGAGCACTGTAGAACAATCATACGATTTGCAATTGCTGTGGGACAAATAAATCTGCGTCCTTCTCGGAAATCTGCGGATTTCATTTTGTCCGCAGATGACGCAGATATTCGCAGAGAGTTCAATGGTTGCAGAGCTTGAAAGAAGACGCACTGAAAGTCCCGCCGATAAACACTGATGAATTCGTTACTCGCCGGTGCCTTCTTCCATTGCTAGCGGCGAAATTATTTGTGATTCATCATCTCCTACGATGCTCTTATCTTCTTTGTAGAGATAAGCAACCGGGATAAACAGGACCGATGTTGCCAGCATTAGTTTCGTCCAGAACCAATAGTACGCAGGTCCTTCGAGAGTAACGGCTCCGCCGACGGTGATCTCCTCTTCAATTTCCGTTTCGGGTATGTTGCCGCGTTCGGCTTCAACTTCCTTCTTGCCTGCTTCCCCTTTGAGTTCAATTTTTCGCTTTTCCAACCAGGTATAGGCTTTCGGTTTCTTTTTCGTTTTGTTTGGATCGACTCGATTGACGACAGCGATGATCGTGACATCCCACGGTGAATCAAACTTTTTATCTGCACCTGATGAGGTAATTCGGAATCGATTTCTGGTGATTTGTTCGTAGCGTAACTGCTCTCCCTGACTATCGCGAAGTTCCTGGATCAGACCTTGACCTGCCTCTTCTAATGGAAGCGTTTCACTTGCTTCGAAGAATGCTTTCTCAATCAGGGCTTTGGCTTGCTGGAGTGTCTCATCTTCTGAGGTTGTCAGGTTCAACAGATTTTCATACTCACCAAATTCTAAAAGGAAATCATCCGGAGTTCCGTATTTATTATCGTGACCGGCAACGCGAAGAACTTTCGTTACGTCCTCAGATTCTGAATTCGTGATCGATTCACTCTTGGTTTTCCACGTTTTGTCGAGAGTTTCTTCGGCTCCGGTTTTCTTGAACTCTTTCGAATTTGCAATCACAGCGTTAATACTCGGCACTTGAATGTATTCGTTGAGTTGAGCCGTAAACACATTTCCCAAAGCAACAAACGCCAGCCAAAGCGACATGACAATCGACTTCATCGACTTCGGTGCCTGAGCGTAAGAAAATTCGAGACCTGTGATCGAAACCATAATTTCTCCTGCTGTAATCAAGGCGTAAGCCACAACCTGCCAGATGATGGAAGGAGAATTCCCTTCCACGATCCATTGTTCAATCAAGGCAGAAATCGCAAATGAAGCGGCTGCCAGGAAGAGTCCCATGGAAAATTTTCGCAAGTGCGTGAGCGGGAAAAATGTGTTGATCGCCGGGTAGATCACCATCTGAAATACCGGAATCATTAACATCACAAGCACGGGATTCACCAGCTGGATCTGCTCTTTCAAAACATTAAAGCCCATCACGTTTCGGTTCATATTCTCCGCTTGCAGAACCCAGGCGGAACTTGTCTGGTCAAACAGCGACCAGAAAACACTGGCGAAGACGAAGACTGCTGAGATTCTTAACAACGTCAAAATGCCATCTCGGCTGTACAAGTCGGCAAAGAGTTGTCCTCGTGCTGGTGGAACGTGCACAAAGACGTTTCGTCCCATCCAGAAAACGACCGTTGCGACCGCCATTAAAATCCCGGGAATCCCGAAGGCGACATGGGGACCGTACCACTTCAGCATCCAGGGGATCGCAATGAACGAAGCTGTCGATCCCAGGTTGATCGAAAAGTAAAACCATTGATACACCTTTGACACCAAATTTTGGTTCATCTTTCCGAACTGATCTCCCACATGTGCGGAGACACACGGTTTGATTCCTCCCGAGCCAATCGCGATGAGAATCAACCCCAACCACATGTAGTTCGTGGGAGAGAGTCCTGTGCTGCCAACAAATGCCAACGCCAGATGACCAAGGCAGTACACAATGGAGAACCAGAGAATCAGACGGTATTTCCCAGTGATTGCATCCGCGATGAGTGCCCCAATAATTGGAAACAGATAGACGCTCGACACAAACGTATGATAGTGAGCGGTCGCTTCAGCGTTGCTCATTGTCGGCAGGATCTGATCAGC
>JAJDEL010000745.1 GCA_029259835.1 Planctomicrobium sp.
GATATGTTTTCCTTCGCCGATTTCTCTTTGTTCTTTTCACGGCCGCAGTTCTTCCTGCTTCTCCGCTGACACTTCCAACGAGGCTGAGCAAGTCGATCGACTGTGTGAAGTTTGGATCAACGCTGAAAATTCGCAGTGAAATTCAACTGAAGTATTACCCAGACTGGAAGGAACTGAAACCGGTCTTGGAATACTTGCAAGCCCGAAACGTCCAAGGGGAAGATGTCACAGTTTATACTGGAAGGCTCATTTACGTTTATCGAGAACTCGACTTGAAACCATCCACTCGATACGTCTATCTCGATGTATTGGCGCGAATGTTTAAAACTCGAACAGGCGAAATCCACGATGCGCTGACTCACGCAAAACATCGATTTGTTGTCAGTGGCTTACTTGAAGCCGGAGCCAGCCGAGAATATATCGATGGAGAATTCGATCCGCAAACGCTGCTCCCGATCAATTTCCCACAAAGTGCGCTCAAGCAGTTTCCATATACGCAACCAGTCGTTTTTCGATCTGGACAATACCTCGTGCATCGGGTCGAAAACCCCGTGGGCGAAATTTGCACTGAGTATTTCCCACTCGACCAGCCAAAACGAGACGATGAGTGATCGCTGGGAAGACTCCCACCTGCCGACCTCGAACTGCTTAGCTGGACGGTGCCAGTCTCCATCAGGAACAGATACCAACTACCCACTTTTCACTATAGTCGTCCTGAATCACACAGCAAATTTAACGAGCCAAACAAGGAAATCATTCAAGGACTATTCGTTCAGAGATTGGTTTTTCGGCAATTTCAACGGATAGAGAATAAAAAACACCACGGAGAGACGGTGAAGTCCTCAGCAAACAGTTCCCTCTCGCAGTTGAATTGTGAACATACTTTCTTACTGAAGAGCCGGAGGATTACGGAATTGAACCAACAGAATGTCATCAAAATTGGCCAGGTCTAATTTTACTAATTATCCCAATTACTCCAGTTTTAGTTCAAAATCTCAAAGCTTTGCATCTGATTCCTGTCTCAAATTGTCACTGGCTTCATTGATGACGACCTAGATTTGCATGGTCTGCTTTTGCAACTCGCACAACACTCAAAACAACACCTTCTACGCGACAGTAAGCACTGCAAACTCTACTTAGAATTGGCTGAATCACAGGATGAAAACACAAAACAATTTTGATTTCATTCGACTCATACTCGCGATCGGTGTCGTGCTAGGGCACCTCTACGATCTGACACTCAACTCTACTTTTTGGGGGTTACGCGTCAGTATTGATTCAGAATCTTGCGTCTATTGTTTTTTTACAATCAGTGGCTTTCTTGTCACGTTAAGTTTTTCACGATCAAGCAGTCTGCGATCATTTTATAAAAAACGCGTTCGTCGTATTTTACCTGCTTACGTGGCTGTCATACTGTTTACTGTTTTGTTGGGAGCGGTTGCCACTCGCCACCACATCCTGGCTTATGTGACTGCCTCAGAGACGTGGAACTACTTGTTTTGGAACCTGGCATTTCTCAACATGTACCAACCGACTCTCCCTGGCGTTTTTGAACACAATCCTGCGAGTGTCGCGTTGAATGGTTCTTTGTGGTCCATTCGCTCCGAAGTTCTTTTTTATATGGTGATCCCTTTCTGGATGTTCTTCTGTAAACGTTGCGGAAATTTGCTTTCCTGGATGTTCGTACTTGTCGCAATTCAGTGTGCAGATTTGCTGATGCATCGTACCGCATGGGGATCATCGAGCAATTTGTATCTTTTCCACATCGGATATCTGATTCCCTTTGCCTTCTTCACCACCGGTTCGCTGCTGCATATGTATCGAGAGCAATTGGAGACTTATGCGATGCGAATCCTCCCCGTATGTGTGCTCATGTTCCTGGGAGCGTATCTCATCGGTAAAGAAAACGTACCGTTGATTTTGCGAGTCGTCCCTTTGGCATTGATGGTGACTATTATTGGCGGAAGTTTTTGTTACCTGGGAAACTGGGGGCGATATGGTGATCTTTCTTATGGAATCTACGTTTACCATTTTCCAATTATCCAGGCATTGATTGCGTTCGGAATTCTTGCAGCGATGCCGATCACCGGGGCGATGATTGCGATAATTCTGACACTTCTAGCCGGACTGGCATCCTGGCATTGGATCGAAAAACCGTTCCTCTCAAAAAAGAGTCATTACGTACAGGCAGAAGCCGCAGCAGTCCCAATGATTAAGCCCGAGTTGAAAGCTGTTCAAAGCTAGCATCATCATGTGGAACGCACAAAGTCTTTTTCAGCAAGAACCCGCCATCGTTCCAACGACAGCACCAACAAGAAACGTGCGGCGAGTGAATTGAAAGTAAGGCGTTACTCTTAGATCAATGACCGGCGGCTATGTGAGAATGTTTGAGTCACAGACGTCCACGGTGTTCGCTTCGGTTTCGAAGCTTGTTTCTGTGAGCGTTTCCAGCTGAACAAGCTGACCCTCGGCAGGTGTTGGCACTTTGGAATCGGTGACCAACTGCGGCAGTTCGCGATCACGTCTGGACCCGAAAATCGTTCGCCAGGCAGAGAGAGCGAAACCGGAGATCGTGCTGAATGTGGCATCGACCGCGGTTGGTTCATACCCGCAATGAACCATGCAATCCTGGCATTGTTCGTTTCCGCTGGCGCGACCATAACTGTCCCAGTCGACGGAATCCATCAATTCCTGAAAGCTTTCGGCATAACCATCTTGAAGAAGATAACACGGCTTCTGCCAGCCAAACAAGTTGTACGTGGGACTGCCCCAAGGTGTGCATTCAAGCTCCCAATTGCCTTTCAGGTATTCAATGAACAATGGGGACTGGTTGAAAATCCAGGAGCGTTTGGCGTTGGAAAGAATTCGGCTGAAGAGGCCAATCGTTTGATCTCGCGACAGGAAATGTTCCTGGTCTGGTGCTTTTTCGTATTGATACCCAGGCGAGATCATCATCCCTTCGACGCCGATTTCCATCAGCGTGTCGAACATCCCTCGCAATCGTTCAGGGTCACCATGACTGAAGACAGTCGTGTTTGTCGTGACTCGAAAGCCTTGAGCAACAGCTATTTTGATTGCCTGAATCGTCACATCGTAAACGCCATTACGACAAACGGCAGCATCGTGATCTTCCCTGAGACCGTCGAGGTGGACAGAGAAGGAGAGTTGCGGTGATGGTTTGAATCGGTGGAGATGCTGCTCCAGCAAGATCGCGTTGGTGCAGAGATAAACGTACTTCCCTCGCTCGATCATGCCTTCGACAATCTGATCGATCTCCGGGTGGAGGAGTGGCTCTCCGCCTGGAATGGAAACAATCGGAGCGCCGCATTCGTCGACGGCATTCAGGCACTCTGCAACTGAAAGATTCTGTTTCAGGATGTTGGATGGGTGCTGAATTTTCCCGCATCCAGCACACGCTAGATTGCACCGAAAAAGCGGTTCCAGCATGAGAACGAGCGGGTACCGCTTGCGTCGTCGCAATTTTTGTTTGACGACGTACGAGGCAACAGTCCACATTTGCGAGATTGGTACGGACATAATTCATTGATTAAAAGCGTGAATAGAGAGCAGTTCGCCTCGTGATAGCAGTTTTCTGAGATTGCGTCTGCGCCGATGTCACGTGATGATTTTTTGCAACAACTCGTCACAACCCATATTTATGAGGTAGGTTAGAGTTGGTGAGCCTGTACAAAAACAAAAGGCTCTTCTCTGCCTGAGTGAAAGTTGCCATTCGCAAGGAAAATGACTGGATTTTCATGAGGCAGGCGATGCTGTCAGATTTGCAGTTTGTCCCTTCCCCCTTGTCGAAACCAGCACGATTCATGCAGTTGGATTCTGTTAACTCTCTTGAAGTCGCCGCTCAACCCAGTTCGGGAAAGCTGCGTCGTGCTTTGTTTGCAGTTGTGGTTTTATCGACTTGCGGGTTGATTATGGCCATGGACTTCGCCGACCCAGATTTGTGGGGGCATGTCCAATATGGTCGAGAGATTCTTCAGGATGGCGTTTTGCCAGAAACAGCGACGTGGACATTCACATCCGTTGGCACACGCTGGGTCAATCACGAAAACATCGCCGAACTGGTCATGGCATTTGCCGTTGATACATTTGGTCCTCGGGGATTGACATTTGGGAAGTATCTCTTCGGCTGGATTCTTCTAGGGATCATCTGGTGGCGCGCTCGTGCTGTGGGAGTCAGCGAACTTGTGGCAGCTGTGATCTGTTTCACGGTTGCCTTTACTGTTGAATTTCATTGGCACTTCCGACCACAAATTTTCGGCTACGTCTTATTCGGAATAATGACCGCACTGTTGCATTGGTGTTTTTCTGGAAAGGGCAAACTGCCTATCGAGACTTACCGTTTGTGGCATTTGTTCTGGCTGGTTCCTCTCATTGTAGTCTGGGCGAATACACACGGAAGTTTTGCAGCAGGAC
>JAJDEL010000746.1 GCA_029259835.1 Planctomicrobium sp.
CAGGGAGACTGGAAAGCGAATCGAGGGAATAGTTCTTTCGAAATGAATCTTTCCGAGAACGGAGAATTCTCATGGAAATTTGCAGCGGGAAGCGATAAACCGCAGGAAGTTCGTGGCGTTTGGAGCGTCGACGAGGAAGGAGTCCTGGCAATGGAAATGGGCGACTCAGGCGTCATGCTGGCCCAAACCATCGTCAAAGGCAATGAACTCGATTTCTACATGATTGGAGATTCTCAAGGAACCGATCCGCTCGAATTCAAAAAGCAGTAATTGAGAATCCGAGTTCGACTTAACACAGAAGGATCTATGGTCATGTCAAACGTAGATCCTTCTTGCGTTGAATAGCAAAGATTCAGGGCTCTTACTCTGGAATGCCTAGATCAATAATCACGCACCAATTTCACGGTTCACTTAGGAACTGTCCCGAATGAGATTCCCAACATCAGCCGTTTGGGCGCTAGCCCCGGATCGAATTCCAGTTCACGCTCAGAATCAAGGCTAGCGCCCAAACGGTATCCACCTTGGAACTTCTCACCATGAGCCGAACGCGCTAGCGTCGGGCAGTTTGCGAGAAAACGTGACTGGCGCAAGGCACGAGGCTAGTGCCAACGGCTCAAAAGTAGGCCTGTGGTTTACAAAGTAGACGGCGTTGGGCGAGCGCCCTGCGGCTAATACAGACCGAAACAACTCGCTAATTAATTAGGGGGCAGTTTCTTAGAGTAGTTCCGGGATCGGACGACCGCCTTCGGTGATGATTGGGGTTGGTCGACCTTGGTGGTCGGTCCAATGTGCGCCTTGGTCGATTCCAAGGTGGCGGAACGTTGTTGCCGCCAAGTCTTGTGGACGGACAGGGCTGCTCAAGATTGCTCCTCCGCGCCGGTCAGTCGCACCGATCACTTGACCGTGCGGCATTCCGCCGCCTGCGGCGACCATTGACATTGTGTTCGTCCAGTGTCCGCGACCGGCTTTGTTATTGATCACTGGGGATCGCCCGAACTCTCCCATCATCAGAACCAAGGTGTCGTCAAGCAACCCGCGCTGTTCAAGATCAGTCACCAACGCATACATCGCTCTGTCGACACGCGGCAATAGTGGTTTGAGTCCTTTTTCAATTCCTCCCCAACGAACATCATCGCCGTGGTGATCGAAGTAACCCCACGCGCCGCTGACAAGAACAAACGTCACACCAGATTCAACAAGTCGTCGGGCGAGCAAAGCTTTCTGACCAACACTCTCCCGGCCGTACAGGTCTCGTGTCTCATCGGTTTCTTTCGAGACGTCGAATGCGGATTCAACTTTTCCGGAGAGCATCATTTCGTAGGCGCGGCGAGTGTGCCCGTCAAATTTCTCCATCTGTCCGTTTCGGTCCAGGCCAGATCGCAACTTATTGAATTGATTTCGCAGTGCGTCGCGATCATTAATTCGCAATGTATCAAAGCCAGCCGGGATTTTGAATTTCCCAGCGAGTTCGTGTCCTTTCACAGGAGCGAAGTCCGACCCCATGTTGCCAGCTTCCCAAACATCGGACGCCCAGGAATTCGCCAGTCCCACGAACGGAGGCATGTCAGGGTCGTTCGCGCCGCGAAATTTTGCGGCAATCGATCCCATCGAAGGATAACCGGCTCCATCTTTTCCGTCGTTCGTTCGCCGAGCGAGCGGGTTTCCGGCCTGCATTGTAATCGGTGTGTGGTTACTCGACGAGCAATCGACTGATCTGATGATGGAAAGCTTGTCTGCAATCGATGCCTGCAGCGGCAAATGTTCGGTGAAGGAAACGCCGGGGATCTTTGTCGAAATATCCGCAAACGGACTACGAATTTCCGGCGGCGCGAGTGGCTTCGGATCCCACATATCAATCTGGCTGGGACCACCTGAGAGCCAAAACAGGATCACAGCTTTACGATCCTGATTCGCAATTTGAATTGTCGATTCTGCCTGAGCCTGCTTCAGCGAGGCCAACGACAGCCCACCCAGACCTGCCATTCCCGTCTGCAGAAACCATCGCCTGGAGCCAACCCGGAACAGGTCGTTCATCGGCGGTGCCAGCGGAGATGCGGCTGTGAGTGATTGATGGTTCAAATTGTGATGGTTGTAGTTGTCATTCATTGACATGAAAAGTCCTCTTCCACTCAAAGATCAATGATCGTTGTTGCTTGAAAAGCTTAACTTATCATCGTGCTGGTGACTAGAGTTTCTTGAGAGGCATCCGCGCCAATGTGGTAAACAATCGCACTTCATCGGCCCGAGTTGTAAATCGTATCATTTTTCATGGTAACGTGTTACGTAGATACGTTGTACTCTTTCATCTCCCAGGTTTGCGAAGAGAGATTACTCGATAATGGGTTCTGGAAGGTAAAATTCGCCCCCGGTTTCTGCCTTCACCTCGCTCTGTTCAAGTTGTCGCAGTTCGATGTAGGAGCCGGTCCTGATTCGATCTTCGTGATCGCTTCCGGCCTCGATGAGAATTGCGGTGGCGTCGAGCAATCCTTTTTCGGACTTGTTGATTCCGTAACAGCGAGTCTGGCACAAGCCGCAGCCAACGCATTTCTCTGCGATGACCAGCGGGGCGAGATAACCGGTTCCTTCAATCGGATTTCCGAGGTCGTCGACTTCGGTGCCGACTTGAGTGAACTCGATCGCGTTGTAACCTGCGTTCACGCATTCATCGACGCACAACTGACACGCTTCGCGCCCAGCATACGGCAGGCAAGTTTGTTCGTTAACAATCGCCAGTCCCATGCGGGCGTTCGCTTTTTCTTCAAGTGGAAGAGCTCGAATTGCCCCGGTCGGACAAACCTGACCACAGCCGTTGCAACTCGATGCACACCCTGCCCAATCGGCAACCACAATTGGAGACCACAATCCTTCCAGCCCTTGCTGAAATCCTTGCGGCTGCAAGACATCACTCGGACAGGCTTTGTAGCACTCACCACAACGGATACACATCTGCAAGAATTCCTGTTCCGGTACACTCCCGGGTGGACGGACCGGTCGCAAGGAGTCTGGATCGTCAAGGTTCGCTCCGAACAGTGTTGTTAAACTCGCAACGCCTGAACCACCTGCAACCCCAGCGGCAGTTCCGATTGAAGAAGCGAGAAAGCCTCGACGTCCGAGTGACGTTTCCTGAACCGGCGGGTTGTTCTCTTCCTTGAGATCTTCGTTTTCCCAGCGACCGACGAATTTGATTGCATGAGTCGGGCAAACACCAGCACAACTTTGGCATAGAGTGCAATCGGCGGTCCGCGTTGTGAAGTCGAGTTTAATTGCATCGAACGGACAAATCTCAATGCACTTGTTGCAGTTGATGCACGATGACTCGACCTGTCGTTCGCTGATGCGAAATAGATTCCCCAGAGAGAACACTGCCCCACTTGGACAAACATATTTGCACCAGAATCGAGGCTGAAAAAAACCAAGACACAACACACCAAAGAACATCGCTAGAGAAACGACATGCCCAACCTGGATTGGCGGAACCTGGTGCCAGCCGTTCGCGTAACCGTTCTGCAACGGAGCAATAGTAAAGAGCAAACCGCGCGTGATCACTGGGATCGCTGCGAAGAATCCGCTGAGTAAAACCCCAAACATTGCGGAGCATAGAATACCCAGCAGCAAGTAATACTTGAGGTGGACCCACCAACCATTTCCAGAGATTTGAAAACGCTTGAAGCGTTTGCTGATGCTCCAGTCGAAGAGGTCAATCAACGTCCCGAGTGGACACAAGTAACCGCAAAAACCACGCGGGATCAGAACGCAGACAAGGAGAATGATTCCAGCAGATGCGAGCGACCAAATCCAGCTTCGCGCGGCAATCGCAGTTGAGAGGCTAACAAGTGGATCGATGATCAAAAACAATTCGGCGTCGACCCATTCCTTCGAATCAAGGTTGTCGGCGTAATGACTCGGCCAGGCAGCGAGATCGTTTTCGGAAAGCGTCCAGGGGCCAGGACTCAGCAAAATCGCCGCGAGGCGATCATCATCCAGTTCGCCAACCGGAGACAGTTTCGCGTCTTCTTTGGATCTATCTGCAACCTGAAATTGTCCCAGCGATAAGGGATCATCACCGGACGAGAACACTTCTGCGACGAACAGTTTTTCTCCTTCGTTCAACGGAAACTGACGACCGGTGTCCGAAACGACTGTCGCGGCTCCGGTTGTTTCGTCGACTTGAACAGGAACCCAATCAGGCCAGTTCTGTGCTGGCTGAGCACTGTAAGGCCAACAGACGTGAAAGAAGAGCGCGAGAAATAAGACGAAGCA
>JAJDEL010000747.1 GCA_029259835.1 Planctomicrobium sp.
CGATTGCGCAAGTCACGCAAAGTGTCAGCCATCGTGATTGAGACTTCATTTGTTGGAAGACGAGTTGCCAGTCGCCGTAGAGATGGCTTCCGATGAATGAAATGATCACTGCGACAACGCTGGCAATCGCAACGAAGAAGAGGCTCAAAAATAAGACTGGCAACCAGCGACGCAAAGATTCGTTCCTTCGTGGAAAGTCGGTTCACGTTTCAGTGGAATTGATAAGAGAAACACGAATGTTAGGCGTGATCGAGTCATTCCACAAATGCAGTGACTATTGTTCCTTTTCAGCCGCAAGTTTGAATTCCATTAAGCGTCGATTGTAAGCAGCAATCACTTCTTTATGGCGCAGTGTTCCCAGTAGCTTTCCTTGATCGTTCGGGTCGACAACTGGCAGTTCATCAATCGCAACTGAAGTGAAACTTTGCAATGCAGTGTTCAGATCGTCTTCCGGAGTGACACTGACGACGCTCGGATTCATCACATCACCAGCATTTGCCAACGTCCAGAGTGTTTCATCGTAGAGATACGACCGAACGTCGTCGTTCGAAAAAATTCCCACGAGCCGTTCGTTCTCGTCAACAACTGGGAAGTAATGTTGTCTCGTCCGGGCGATCGTGTGAACGATATCGTCAAGTGACATTGCTTCTGGAATATGCACGAGTTCTTTTCGTTCGTGGTAGACATCCCGAACGAGCATCCCTTCCAGAATGTCGACAAGGAAATCTCCTCGGTGTGCTGGCGATTCCAATCTGGATGCAACCTGCTTCGAATAAAGTTTCCAGGGGCGTCCCATTGTATAGGTTAAAGTGGAAACCCACATTGTCGGCAACAGCAATCCGTAACCGCCCGTCATTTCGGAGACCATAATGATTGTTGAAAACGGAGCATGCGCACACCCGGCAAAGAAACCAGCCATGCCAACAAGTGCAAACGCCTCTGGGTGAGGAACAAGGTCCGGCCACCAACTGTGAAACAGCAACCCAACCGCCCCACCGACACAGCCTCCGATGACCATCGACGGACCGAAAACACCGCCAGAACCGCCTGACGAAATCGTCAATGATGTCGTCAAAATCTTCACGACAGCTATCGTCAGCAACAATGGAATCCCTACGTCCGAGGCAGACGTCAACGCTTCTTGAAGTGTTCCGTAACCAGTGGAGAGAACCGCGAGGGCTTGGTGTTGTTCACCCCAGAGCGTGAACAAGGAGATTCCAAGAATCCCAGCCAGAGCGGCACCAATCGCAGGTCGGAAGATTTTCGGAACCGGAAGCTTGGCGAAGAGATTATGGACACCGTAAAAAGTCTTGATGTAACCGATTCCGAATAAAACCAGAATGATCGCGAGCAGTGCATACGGAAACAGTTCCAGCGGGGAGCCGGCGGTGTACGTCAACTCGTCACCGAATAACGGCATATGCTGCTGTCCATCCGGCAACCATAACCCATAAACGCTGTAGCCGATAATCGAAGCAGTCGCGGCAGGGATAATCACTTCCGCTTCAAAGTCACTTTCACTGTAAAGGATTTCTGAAGCAAAGAGCGCACCAGCAAGCGGTGCTCGAAAGACAGCGCCAACACCAGCACCCATTCCGGCTGCGAGGAGAATTCTTCGATCTCGCGATGGCAGTTTCAGGAGTTTTCCAAGAAACGATCCGAACGAAGCACCAATCTGTGCAATCGGACCTTCTCGACCTCCTGAGCCGCCAGTCCCCAAAGTGATTGCAGAAGCAAACGTCTTCACAATCGGAATCCGACCGCGAATTCGACCACGCTTATTGTGATAAGCATCAATCGCAGCGTCCGTGCCGTGACCTTCCGCCTCGGGCGCGAAGGTATAAACCAACCACCCGGAGAGTAGACCTCCTATGGTCATCACGACAACAATCATCCATGGGGAGAAGTGATCAGAGTGGACTTCGCCGAAAATCGAGTGTTCTCCGACCGCCTCAGCAGGTGAGTATCCGGCGAAAATGACAAGCGTGTAATGCAGAACAAACTGACCGATGACCTGAAACGCAATCCCTCCTAGCCCAGCAATCATGCCAACCAAAATTGAAAGAAAGGTCCATTTGCCGGAAGCTTTCCAATCAAGGGTCGTAAACAGACGCTCCAGTTTGAACACGCAATTCTCTCTCGACCGAAGTTGGCAAACTCATAGCATAAAGTGAGCCGGGATTGTTTGGAGATTGACATCAATGATCAAGGGATCTCTGACGATAATTCAAATCCTCTCACTATCGGTCATAATACAGCATCCGAAGAATGGCGTAACACTGTCTGATTCGACAGCAGACAACTGATTCAACTATGCTGATGTGTCGACGGTGAGACGAATTTCTTGGAAAGAGTCGTAAGGTAGCTAGGAGTAAATTAACGTTGATCCCTCTAATTCTTAGAAGAAACCGCTTCGCTGTGAAGGCAATACTGATTCCATTCTTCGTGTTGGGTCTTGGCAGCGGGTTCGCGTCTGGAGATGACGCGGCGGCGGAGCAGTTCGAGAAAGAAATTCGCCCGCTTTTCATCGAACATTGCATCGAGTGCCACAACCAGGACAACGACTCCGGCGACTTAATCATTGATTCGCGTGAGAGTTTGCTGAAAGGTGGAGAAGCAGGAGCGGCGATCAAACCAGGGCATGCTGAAGAAAGCCGAGTCATTCAAGCGGTGCGTCGCGTGGGTGAATTGAAGATGCCGCCGGAAGATTCCTTGAGTGAACAGCAAATCCGTTCGCTCGTCAAGTGGATAGAAGCGGGAGCGGTCTGGCCCGAAACATCTCCATCCTTGGCGGAATCAGTCCACCAAAACGCTCGAGATCATTGGGCATTCAAAAAAGTCGTGAAGCCGAACGTTCCGAAGTTGGCGAACGCGGAATGGGTGAGCAATCCAATTGACGCGTTCGTTCTGAGGAAACTTCGCAAACACAAGTTGGATCCTTCTTCTCAAGCAGACAAACGGACACTCCTGCGGAGAGTTTCATACACGCTGACCGGTCTTCCTCCGAGTTCTGAACAAGTTCAGCGATTCGGAAATGATTCAAGCCCTCAAGCTTACAAAGAAGCCATTGAGCGTATTCTCTCTTCCGAGCAATACGGTGAACAATGGGCGCGGCACTGGCTCGATGTCGCTCGTTACTCCGACACAAAGGGGTATGTCTATGCGAGAGAAGAACGTTTCTGGCCTCACGCTTGGGCTTACCGTGACTGGGTGGTGAAGGCACTCAACAACGACGTTCCTTACGACCGTTTTCTTCTGCTACAACTTGCAGCAGATCAAGTTGAAGATCGGCAGCAAGCCGATCTGGCAGCGATGGGATTCCTGACGCTTGGTCGGCGATTTCTGGGAGTGAACCACCTGATCATCGATGACCGTATTGACGTCGTTTGTCGCGGAACGATGGGACTGACGGTTGGTTGCGCCCGTTGTCACGATCACAAATACGATCCGATTCCGACAGCGGACTATTATTCTTTGTTCGGTGTCTTCAACAGTTCCTCGGAAGAACTGCTGCGACTCTCTGATGAGAAATCAGCGAATGAAGCGTTTGAGGCAGATCTCAAAAAGCGAATGGAAACTCTGGAAGCCAAATTGGCAGAACATCGCGAAGAATCCTCGAAACGGGCGCGGAGTCGAATTCGTGATTATTTAGTGGCACAAACGGAACTTGGAAAATATCCGCAGAAAGGCTTCGACCAGATTTTTGCGAAGACCGACCTTTTGCCTGAATTTGTCTGGAGATGGGAACGACATCTCGACCGTGCGCGACGCAATAATGATCCAATTTTTCTGGCATGGAATCGCTTTGCAGCACTTCCCTTAGAGAAGTTTGAAGAGCAGACAATCAACGTTACAAAAGGTCTACACGAATCTTTGCCGGACGCTATCAACTCCGTGATTCTGGCTCTATTCACGACTCCTCCGAAAACGTTTTTAGAAGTCATTGAGCGATACGCTGGCCTATTCGAGTCAATCCGAGATGAAGTCGATGCAGAAGGTTTTTCAGGAACGTTCAAGGCTCCTGCCAAAGAAGCGATTCGAGAATTATTATTCGGGACTGAGTCACCCTCTATCGTTCCCAGTGAGTCGATTGTCCACACCGAAGCGTTTTTTGACTCAGGGACAACGACTGAACTTTGGAAACTTCAAGGAGAAGTTGATCGTCTCATTGTGAACACTCCTCAGAACGTCCCGTTTGCAATCACTTTAAAGGATCGACTGACGCCTAAAGATCCTCAAATATTGATACGTGGAAACGTGGAAAAGGCAGGGAGGATCGTACCACGACAGTTTCTCAAGGTTCTCTCTGGCGAAGAACAATCCCCATTCCAACACGGCAGCGGTCGACTTGAATTCGCCAAGGGTATCATTGACCCAGAAAATCCACTCACGGCACGTGTCATTGTGAATCGGGTCTGGACGCATCACTTCGGGCAAGGACTAGTTTCAACACCAAGCGACTTCGGCACCCGAGCCGAAACCCCGTCGCACCCTGAACTTCTCGACTGGCTCACAACATGGTTCATCGAAGAAGGCTGGAGTCTCAAAAAACTTCATTTGCTCATATTGACATCGAGTAGCTATCGACAAACATCCGAAGTCACCGACTCAACATTCGTTGCTCACGCAAATCAAATCGATCCGGGCAACCGTCTTCTCTGGCGCATGAACGCCCATCGAATGACGTTCGAAGAATTCCGCGATTCACTCTTAAACGTCTCTGGAGAATTGAAGTTGCAACTCGGCGGTAAACCAAAGGATCTCTTCAAGAAACCGTTCCCTCTGCGGAGAACACTCTATGGACTTGTAGATCGTCAGTATCTCCCTGGAACTCTACGAGTCTTTGACTTCGCCAATCCCGATCTGCATATCCCGAAGCGAAGTGAAACAACCGTACCGCAACAGGCGTTGTTCTACTTAAATCATCCGATTGTCCTGGAACAGGTGCAGTCGCTCGTTAAACAGACTGAAAGTGTTGATGATTCATCGCTTCGCGTCCAGAAGTTATTCGAACGAATTCTTCAACGCCAACCGAGCAACGAGGAATTTTCTGAAGCGCTGCTCCTCGTTGCAGAAGCCGAGCAACCAGAACAGTCTAAAACTTCTCCCACCGTGGCAGACTGGTCGTACGGATATGGAAAGTTTGATGAAGCAACAGAGAAGGTCGTCAACTTTCAACGGCTGCCACATTTCACCGGAACAACATGGCAAGGCGGCCCAAGTTGGCCTGATTCAAAATTGGGTTGGGTCCAGTTGACAGCAACTGGCGGTCACCCTGGTAATGATCGCGAACACGCCGCGATTCGACGTTGGACAGCTCCACACGATGGCGAATTCCAGATCGAAACAAAACTCGTCCACGAACCGGCACCAGGAGATGGAATCCGAACTTTTATCGTTAGTTCAAAGCAAGGACTACTCGGCTCAAAAACGATTCATCAAAGCACAGTCGAGTTTAACGTTGCTTCGCTCTCAGTTTTGAAAGGTGAGACAATCGACTTCGTAGTCGATATTGGTGGTGTCTTGAATAGTGATCAATATCTGTGGTCGGTGAATATCAAGGATCAAGTAACGGAAACAGCGACACTTTGGGATTCAAAAGCAGACTTTAAGACGAACGACGTCAATCAACTCACTCCATGGGAACAATTGGCTCACGTATTGATTTGCACGAACGAATTTTTATTCGTCGACTAAGTTTTGTAGGCTGGGTTAGCCTTTTGCATAACCCAGTATCACGCTGGACGATGAACACCATCTGGAATTTGAACGATACAGAATCGCTAATGATTTTTTTTCGCCGGTTTCGTTTCTTTCGTGGACACATACTTAAGTGAGTTTGAATAACGACCACGAAAAAAGACGAAAGACACGAAAAGTAATATGGGGGAAGCATGAGAAACAGATATTTCAGCACAGAACTG
This sequence comes from Planctomicrobium sp., assembly GCA_029259835.1. Lineage (GTDB taxonomy): Bacteria > Planctomycetota > Planctomycetia > Planctomycetales > Planctomycetaceae > Thalassoglobus. The sequence continues at coordinate 5,925 of JAJDEL010000747.1, forward strand.
AACCGTCGGGAGCTATTGAAACGCTCTGGGCTTGGTCTCGGTGCGCTGGGGCTTGCCGGACTTCTGAGTGATGACGGAATCGATCTCAAGGCAGACGATGACAGCGTCACTGGCAAGTCTCCTCACTTTCCAGGGAAGGCGAAACGTGTCATTCATTTCTTCCTCAATGGTGGTCCTTCGCACGTAGATACCTTCGACCCGAAGCCTGCTCTGACGAAATACGATGGGAAACTTCTCGAACAAACATTGACGACCGAACGCAAAACCGGTGCTGCGTTTGGTTCGCCGTTCAAGTTCAAGAATTATGGTGAGTCTGGAATCGAAGTGAGCGAGCTGTTCTCAAAGACCGCTGAGCATATCGACGACATCGCCGTGATTCGTTCGATGTACGCGCAAGTGCCGAATCATGAACCTTCGCTGATGCTGATGAACTGCGGGGATTCCGTGCAGGCACGACCGAGCATGGGAGCCTGGGTGCTGTATGGGTTAGGGAGTGAGAATCAGAACTTGCCCGGCTTCATCGCGATGTGTCCGAATGGACTTCCGATCAAAGACAACGAAAACTGGCAAGCGAGTTTTCTGCCAGGCGCATATCAAGGAACGTACGTCGATTCCAAACACACAGAAATCAGCAAGCTGATCGAGAATATCGACCATCCAC
>JAJDEL010000748.1 GCA_029259835.1 Planctomicrobium sp.
CGACTACATTTGATCATCTGGCAAATAAAATCTATGAAGTGCAACGCCGCCTCGATGACTTCGGCACGATCGTCGCCAAGTCCCCCGACGTCTGGGGCGAATCTCGACTGCTCGCACACCGTGCTGAATTTGAAGAGGAGATGACTAAAGACTTAGAGCTATTCAGAGAAACGATACAAGGTGCAGAGTCATCGCGAGATTCTGCGTTTTTGGCGAGTGCGTTGTCGCTGTCGAATGCGTTGGGCGAGACAGTAAAAGTAGAAACACCAGATTCTGACACGACTACAACTACGACTACACAGGTTTTTGCAGCACCAGTTGTTGGTCTCGTTCCCGATAATGAGGAGCTCAACGGCGCGGAGAATAGGCTGGTCCCCCGGTCATCTGGATTTGGGCCACAGTTTGCGAATGAGTTCACAACCGGTGTCTCCAAAACAGGCGAGCCAACTAAGCTCGGCATCTCTCTGGAGCCTACCGTCTATCTCGATCAGAAGAAACGTTACCTCGACCACCTTCACGCTCTGCGGCGGATGAATGAAGGAGACGACATTGCCGACTCACCTGGCTATGCGCTCAATCTCATCCGCATCCCGGTTTCCGTCATGCCTGGCCGAAAGACCAGAAAAGGCTACGGCGCCCAGGTCTCCATCACCGTTGATCCGTATGCGAGTGATGAGTTGCTCCCGGAAGCATTTCGGAACTTTGTGATTAATGGGGTTGTGGACAATATCTGTCCAACTGTGACTAGAGTAGTGAATATGAAACCGGAAAAAATTGAGACGTTGCAAACCAATTGGGTCAACTACAAGAATTTTCTAATCCGCAAGAGTTGTGGGCAAGAACAACTAGGCAATAGAACAAACCAGCCTGAGGAAGGAAGTGCTCAATCCGAAAAGGACCCGAAGATGTTGCTCGACGAAATGATAGCGGGCTTTGAAAGACCAACGAATGGATACAGCGGCGTGATGGCTCAGCTGGGTGCAGCTCCGTTTGCATCTTCCAGACGAGCCTACTCTCAATCGCTTTCTAACAACGTTTCTGGTTCATCTCTGGCCCCTGTCATTCTTGCGGCCAATAAGCACTTGAAAGTGGATGGTGCAGCAGTCCACTTAGAAGATGTCCGTCGGTACCTTACCCAGGAACTGCAGGCTTCTTACGACCTCCTGGGCCAGCCGTTTTTATCAGAAATCTGGAATGACCAGGAGTTTATGACACAACTCAAAAATGCGATCATTGAAGTTCGCCGTCGGTATGAAAGTAACTCAGAAAGAACTTATTTGCAAGATGAGAGCATGTACCGCAAAAACCTAAGTGAAAACAGCCTTTCAGACCTTCGCAAGCAGTATTTTGTGGAGAAATTGATGGTACATTTTCCCGAAGCCAATTTCACAACGACAGGACACCTTGGTTGGCACATACTTGTCGAATCGGTCATGCTAAACGAGCGTCTCATTCAAGATATGAAGTCGGTCTCGGCAAATAAAAATTGTTGTAATGCGCCTGTTGATGGGCTTTCATTCTACGGACCAAACCCAAGCCTTGACGCTCGGTTTGCGTTCAAGGAATACGTGAGTTGTCGTTGGCCGATTCAGGTGTTTGCTTTGGATCCGGTGACGGATGATCAGAACATTGGTGAAGCGTTCAGTCAGCGTCGGGAACTGCAACTTGCTTTGGCAGTCGCTGCCTCGCAAGGAATCTTCGGGATGCAGAGCCTGACTCGGTTTGTGCGTCGGATGGAATATGACCTGGAAACGATCCAGCTTAACCGAACATCCGTCGGCTTCTCACACGGCAACGACACCTTCGGTTGGAGATTCTACCCCCGCGTTCAGGCACCTCCTGTGCCGGGCAGCATCAAAGCATTTGGACAAACGTTAGTCGGTGGTCAGTCTCGCGAAAACCGGCTCAAAGACCGTATGCTGGAGCCGGCGACACGAGAGTGTTCAGCGTTGGTCGTCATGCCATCGTTCATTCCGTATGTGATGGTGGACGTGCAAACGAACTGGTTCAAGTTGGCGCCCAGCTTCACTGGGAGAGTCTTAAAACGTAAAATGGACCTTTCAGAAGCAGTTGGATTCAGCAGAGATGTGACCTCATTGCGTCAACTCGCCGGTGCGTGTAAGAAAGATGCGCACTTGTATCGCGATGGAGAATCCCATCGCCTGTTGCGAGCTGTTCGCCAACTGGAACGTCAACTTCCGTTACAGACCTCTTACGTTCAAATACCTTATGAAAACAATTTGAGCGGCTTCCAACTCTTCAATAATGGAGTGACTGACCTTGGTCCGGAACTGATTGACTGGTACGGCGGACCTGGAATTCTGATCGGTGGTTCAAGCCATTCAGAGAAACAACATATTTCAGAGGTCGTCACTGGAACGAAAGTGAATACAACTACTACCACGAATCGTGAGCCACGACCGGCTCCAGATTTACAACCGTCAACAATCTTCCTTGTTGGCAAAAATTTCACATCACTGGGATCGAAAACCAAGATCATCGCCGGTGGAATCGATGTGACAGGCTCTCGAGAATTCGTCAGCCGGAGTGTGATTCAGGTGACGATTCCTGCGAACGTTTTGGTGGAAAAGGCTGATGCTGGCGGCAAGCAATTCGTCGATGTGCATCTGGCGACTCCGTACGGCGTGACCAGCCATCTGGCGATCCCGACTCATTCACGACCATCAGTAACCGATGTACAGGCAAGTACCACAGCTCGGCTTGCTGCCATGGAGGACGGATTAAAGGAAGCTAAGAAGAGGTTTCCTTTGCAGTTTGATTGGAACCCACTAAAGTTGGAGGGCTGTGTCGACATCCTGAACACTCCCTGCCGAGACGTCAGGTTGATAATCCGAGACAATGTGAAAATTGATATCGATGCAAAGGTTCTTCCTGAAAATGCTCGCATGATCAGATTGATCGCAACGATCGAAGCCTCCAGCGATGAGAAGAAGGATAAAGGATTTAAGGACTTAACGGATACAAGGTCGAATTTTCCTTCATACGTGGAATTCCAACTTCCTGTTTCGAGATGGTTGAATCCATCAACGAACACGTTCGTTGCGAGTTGCGAAATCGACGCAAAGATACTCTCGGCAGCTCTTCTGGAAGCAGTCAAGCACAGCAATTATCTTAAAAATGATATCAAACAAATCAGGCTGACAGGGCGTGTTCAAGTCTACTTGGGACCGGATATGGCAAACCTGCAGCTCGCAGATTTGCCTGTCTATAACGTCAATAAAAAATTGACGATAAAGACTGTTCGCTGTGAGGAATGCAAAAAATGTGACCCGCCCGCCGCAGCATCATCCGCAATCACACCAGCGGAGAGAGTAGTCCCGACTCAGAGTGAAAAGGCTTCGGAGTTGTTTACCCCTCCGCCACAACAATTACCTTTGCCAAGGATTCCCAATCCCAAAGCAGCAGCGAAGGCACCGGCGTTGTTTCGTTCTTCGATGACGGTTCCTTCGGCAAGTCGACCGTTACGAAAGTTGGTGCCGGTTCGGCATCAGGCTTCGGCGAAGTCTGGTTTTACGGTTCTCAAGTAATGCGTCAGTGAGTGACGCAAACCGGGTTTGAATTGAAATCTCCGACCCAGGGTTCCGCACAGCCGGTTTCATGTCTGCTTATGACATGAAATCGGCTGTTTTAATAGGGAGACATCCGAGCGTTAAATAGCGACCGGGACAACGGTGCCAGGAGTTAAAGAGGTAGCACTT
>JAJDEL010000749.1 GCA_029259835.1 Planctomicrobium sp.
ACTGGCCAAAATGAGGAGCCTGTGGTCAGTCATGCGAATGTGGATGGAATGGACCTACGCTTGGGAAAGATGGGCAGAATTTCATGCAGATTCAGTTCCATCAGTACAATCTGAGGCCGATTGAGCCGAGAGCACCGAAAAGGCTCGGTTCTGCCACATACAACGCCTGTAGCCACAAGAACGGTCAACTATTTTGGGCGAATTTCCTGAAACTTTTCCGGTTTGAACTCGTCTAATTGGTGGTCGCGTCCATTTTGCGACCGTTTTCGAACCGAGAATGATCGAAGACGAACTTGCATCAAGAGCCTTCGGAATTGCCAAATTTGATGGATTCTCCTTTGCGAGTTGTGCTCATTTTCCCTAAATTAAATGGAATCAGTCACTTCAGTTCGTTTCAGAACAACCGGTCTGAGGAAAAGTCCGAACCCCTGTTCGATGAATTCACCACATTTTGGCGAATGTTTTTCGTGGTGATGTGCGCTAAAAATTGAGGGGAACGGTATTTCCAATTTCGGTTTGGTGAATCAAGCTGAACAATCATAAACTGAACAAGTACAGTTCAGTTGTTTGTCGGAGAATTCGGCGATGGCAGAAGCAAAAGCTGCGTGGGGTATTGATATCGGTCAAGCAGGGCTGAAGGCGATCAAGGTCCGTCACCTCGAATCGACTGGTCAAATCGTGGCGGAAGCGTTCGATTACATCCCGTTCCCAAAAATTCTCTCCCAACCTGATGCGATTCCGGAAGAAATCGTTCCGCAGGCGATGGAAACTTTTCTGGCTCGCAACGACCTCAAAGGTGACCTCGTTTCGATCAGCGTTCCAGGTCAGTCTGCGCTCGCCCGCTTCATTCAATTGCCTCCTGTCGAAGCAGGCAAGCTTCATGAAATTGTGAAGTACGAAGCCCGTCAGCAAATTCCGTTTCCTCTCGAAGAGGTGATTTGGGATTACCAGCCGCTTGGGGCTGGTGCTGAAGAAGGTGGTTTTCTGCTTGATGCAGAAGTCGGCCTGTTCGCGATGAAGCGAGATCAAGTCTACCAGCAGATGCGTCCTTACGTGAACGCAAAAGTTGAAATTGAATTGATTCAGATTGCACCGCTGGCGCTCTACAACGTTGTGAGCGTTGACGAGATGAAAATTCGCAAAGAGAGTGAAGGCGAAGACAGCGAAGACCATTATATTGTGATGGACATGGGGTGCGACAATACCACACTCATGGTGACTAATGGATACAACGTCTGGATCCGAAACGTCCCGATTGGTGGCAATCACTTCACGCGTGCATTAACGAAGGATATGAAATTAAGTTTCGCAAAAGCGGAACACCTCAAGTGCAATGCCACGAAATCACCGGATCCACGGGCCGTGTTCCAGGCATTGCGTCCGGTCTTCAACGATTACGTTTCAGAAATTCAACGTTCTATCGGTTACTTCTCAAGCGTAAATCGATCCGCGAAAATCGTCAAAGTGATTGGGGTCGGGAATGGCTTCAAGCTCGCTGGCTTGCAGAAGTTCCTGCAACAGAATTTGCAGTATGAAGTGGAACGCCCAGAAACGTTCAACGAACTCTCTGGTGATGCCGTTCTCAACTCCCCAATGTTTGCAGAGAACATCCTGAGTTTCGTCGTTCCCTACGGTCTCGCGCTTCAGGCTCTCGGTATATCCCGCATTCAAACTACTCTGCTGCCGCCTGAAATCGCGACAGCCCGCATGGTCAAAAAGAAGAAGCCCTGGGTTGTGGCAACTGCCGCATCGATGCTCCTCGGATTCTCCCTGGCAACTGCCGGAAACGCTTTTTCATACGGCAGAGTTCATACTGATGAGTTCAAGACTGCTGAAGATCAAGCAAAAACCTTTGGGACAAAGGTCACCGGTCTGAAAAGTGACTACGACTCCCAGGTTGGAAATTACACAGCCACAGGCGAAAAGCTGGGAGAACTGATCAAGGCACGTCGCGATGTCCGATCCTGGACCGAACTCTACAACGCAGTTCTCGACTGCCTCCCACGGGACGGTGACGTCCCCCCAGAGAACGTAGAACTCCGCAACCGGATTTCGCTCACCTCATTCACAACCGACAAAGTTGCTGATGTTGCGACGTGGTACGAGAAACTCGACAGTCAGAAAAAAGAGTTGATGACTGAGGACGATAAGAAGAATGGTCCGTCCGGCGAAGGGTATCTGGTCACTCTGACAGGTCAACATTGGCACCACGACACAAACGACCTCGTCTCTGGGCAAGGACTCGATTACGTTGTCGCCACGCTCTTGAAAAACCTGAAGAGGCCGGCAATCCAAAGACCTGGATATCCCGCACGCCACGTTCGAGTGATGGGTATTTCACATCCCACAATTATCGAGATCGGAGGAGGGCTTGAGAAAGTCGACCTGGGTGGGAATCGACCATCAGCGAATTCTTCGCGAGTTCTTCCGTCAGGAAATATCAATCAACCATCGGCTGGGCTTGGCAGCCCTGCCCTCGGGGCTGCTGGTGCGGAGGCAGCGTTTGCGGGGGAAGGATCTGGAGGAATCGCAGTTCCGGGAGTTGGTGGACCAACCAGAACCAGTAACCCTCGTAACTTGACGGAATTGCACCGGACCGATTTCACAATTCAATTCGTCTGGAAGCCGACTCCACTGGAAGAGCGAGAACTCCCAGAGGCAGATGCAACCGGTGAGGAACCTGCCAACACCAATTCAGAGTAACCAGACCCAGAGTAGAGTTTCTGATTTCGTATCGTTTCAGGAACCGCCTTTCACAGACTTAATATCAAATTACTGCCAGAGAGTTGTTTCCAACTTCGAACAACAACCAACGCAGATGAGGTCGTCAAGATGGATAAGCTAGAACCTATCATCAAAAATCGTTTTTGGATTTTAGCGGGACTGCTGTTGCCGATTGCAATGTACGGCTTCTTCTCCGCAAATTCAAAATTGAAGGCAGCCACACAGTCTCGTGAAGATACGCTTAAAGGCGTTCTCAATGGAATTCCTGGTGGAACAACTGACCCGAACGAGAAGTATTCTGAAGGTCTGGCAAAGATCAACAAAGATTACACGGCGAACGTCGACCATTCGACTTTGTCGATCTGGAAGAACCAGCAGAGTCGTATGACTTGGCCCAACGAAGTGAAAGCTTACGTCCCAGACGAATTCCTTTCGGAATTTCCATATGCCGGCAGTAGTGCATACAAGCGAGTCTACGAGAGATCAATGCGAGATTTACAAGCTCGCGTCCAACCAGTGATGCCGCTAGTCCAAGGCCAGGACGAAGCAGATGTTCCTCGAAATCAAAAAGTCATTCTGGCGGCATCGATTCCACAATCGAGATTCGGGAAATTCAGAGCCACTTCAGATCAAATCTGGGATGCACAAATCGACATCTGGTTATTGAGCCTGATGTTTGATGCTGTAAAACGACTCAACGAAGACAAAGACTCCGCAACCGAGGCCGTCCTGCGGCGTATCGATGTCTTGGCGCTCGTCGGTGGTGATGGCACACCAGTCTTAAGCGGTGGCGCTAGCAAAGGATCAAGCTACGGTGGGAGTGGAGGTGGTGATATGGATGGTGGAACCGGGGGTTTAACTCTCGGTGAAAATTTAGGCGGTGGTAGTGGAGGAGGATATGGCGGGGGAGAGAAACGAACCAAAAAAGTCGGAGCGGCCGTGAACATTGCCTTTAATCCGGCACAAGAGTTTGGGTCTGACAAAGATACAGGTGGGGACTCCGATGATGCCGAGGCGGGGGAAAAAAGCTACGGTTCAAGCAAACGTGCTTCCAAGAAACGCTTGCGTTATATCGCGGACACGGACGACAAGCCGTTTCTTGAGAGAGGATTCTACATGAGTGTGATCATCATGCAGGACAAGATTCCGGACTTCCTCGTTGAACTGGCAAGCTCCGATTGGCCGATTCGAGTGACTCGTTACCATGTCGGAAAAAATCCATATTACAGTCTGACAACTGGCGTCAGAGGTGGAGGGGGAGGAGAAGGTTTCGATTTTGGCATCGTTGGTGGGGGAGAAGATTTTGGGACATTTGACACTCTCGGATCCGGTGCAGAAGCCGAAGGCGGCGCAGCCGCCGCCTTTGGTGGTGTTGGAGCCAAAACCGCTGGAATCCCTGGTGTTGGCGGACTTGATAAGAATCTTCCTGAATTTGCTGACGCAGCAATGCAAAACTCGAACCTGGTTCAACTCGATTTGTGTGGTGTGATCACGATGTATAAACAACCTCCTTCAATTGTGGAGGCTCTCAATAAAGACGATGCGGCAACCCCCTCTGTCAAAGAACCTTCTGAAGAAACAGAAGCTCCAGCAGACAGCGAGCCAGCAGATGATGATTCTGCCCCGGCTGCTGATTCAGCCACGCCAGCTGCAGAATCGCCGCAACCAGAAACTCCAGCGGAACCAGAAGGTGAAGCTGTCCCCGACTCAACGGACAAAAAACCAGATGCGTTGGAACCGTCGAACCTTTAAGTTCGTCTATTCCCGGAAGCTCTTAGTTCAAAAATTGTTTAAAGCAACCTGACTGGTTGAGGTGTATTATGGCGAAACTCGATATGAAACAAGCAGCCATTAACCATGTGGAAAAAGCGATTTTCGGCATCGTCATGGTGGTCGTCTTGTTAGGACTCATCGGAACGAAATGGTCACCCTATCAAGGGACACCTGGTGAAATCACTCAGAAGACCCGGACGGGTGAGAACAATCTCATCCAGCACAGTTGGCCGGAAGAGGAAAAAGAAAACTTCCCGATGGTGAAAACCGATAACCTTGTCGATCTTGCGCTCTACGCGAGTATCGATCCTCGGCCACTGGAAAGTTCGATTGTTCCTGTCGTTGATCCTATCGGTCGCGATGAACCGGTCACTGAACCAACCTTGAAAACGCCCGAAGACTTAATCGCTTCATCTAGTGTCGTTTTCCTGCATGTCGCTGGGCCCGCTGATGATGAAGAAACAGAAGACTCCGAATCTGAATCAGATGGAAAAGATGAGACAAGTGAAGATGGCGAGGACATCGATGACGAACTACGTGTTCGCGCGAATACTCCGGGTCTTGCGGGTGGTTCAGGTACAGAGGCATTTGCAGGCGGCGGCTACGGTGGAGGTGGATTTGGCTCGGCCCTGGGACTCTCACTCCCACCGAATGGAGGAGTCGACATGACTGCTCCTGAAATGACTGAACTTACTCTGGGAGGAGGCTACGGCGGATCTGGTGGACTCTTGGGTGAAGGAGGTGTTGGCAATGTCGCACGCCCAAGACTGAACGGTCAAGGTTATAGTTTTGTTGCCGTCCGAGCTGTCTTTCCACTTCGTGAGCAGATCAGTAAATTCGTTGACGCAACACATCAATCTTACAATCAGGCAGCCTCAAAGTTTGAAATCAGCGATTTTGAATTGCAGCGCCGGACGGTTCGAAAAGGTGCTGAGCAGCGGCCCGCAGGTGAAGAAGGCTGGGAAGCTGTTGACATTAACGTTGCCGGAGACGTTCTCGAATCAGCGGCAAGCTTTGAAGCAGACGTTGTCAGTAGTGTCGTCACGAATAGTGTCATGACGATGCCGCTTCCAGAGAGAATCTCTGGTGTCTGGAAAACGCAGGCTTCGCATCCGCGTATCAAAAATTTCGAACTGACTGACGAACAAATTCAACTCGAAATGGAAATCAACGATGGCATGCTCCAGGAAGCTGTTAAGACCAATCGAAAAGAACGCAGAACGGAAGTCAAACGAAAAGGGTTTTCACAATTTCAGTTCGACACTCGAGATGTTCAAGGCTCGTTGCTGGGAAATAGTAATGTTTTTGCCGGTGGAATGGGCGGTGAATCTGGGGGCAGTTACGGTGATGTGGGCGGCTCCATGCTCGGAGCTGAACCAGCAGGATTTGGAGGAAGCGGACGCCGTCCCGGAAGTCGCGGACGTCAAGCAACTGGCACAGGCAATACTGCTCTCGATCAACTGATTGAAAATCTGGCGAAAAGAGACGGCGAGGAAAATCCGAAGGAGCGAGAAAAACTCATTCGGGAATGGATTATGAGTCGAATTTCCGTTGATGGTGAATTGCTGTTGTTCCGCTATTTCGATTTTAGTGTCGAACCTGGAAAGACGTATGAATATCGAGTCCGACTCACTTTGCAAAACCCGAACTTCGGGAAACGTATTGCTGACGCAGGCGGATTGGCTCACGTTGTTGCCGGAAAGACCAGAACAACCGACTGGAGTAACGTCACTTCACCTGTCAAAGTCAAGGAAACGACACAATACTTCTTGGCCCGCCTCGACCGAGCCAGGGGCAACAGCCGTCTGCTCCCTTCCGCTCAAATGAATGTTTATCATTGGGATAGCAAGTACGGAACAATGGTCAACAAAGCGTTTGAAGTTCAGCTAGGGCAACCAATCGCTGGTGAAGTTGAAACTGAAGTGATCGATGCAGCAGGCCAGGAAGTCAAAGAAATGGATTACACGTTTGAGGAAGAAAGCTTCCTCGTCGACGCCATTGAAGACATTTCGATTGATCGAAGCTTCCATGCCAATGATCGTATCGACCCTGCACTACATTTGAATTTGATGCGGGGGCACAGGGACCACTTTCGTAACGAAGGTCAGGTTCTCGTCAAAGAAGACGAAGGAGAACTCGTCGAGCACGGTGAAAATGGAAATTCCAAAGATCTTTCACGTGCAAAAAAATATATGCAATTCCAGAAGGACAAGACCTACAAACATCTCTTCGATGCCGAAACGGCGTTGACAGATGCCGAAGGTTTTGGCGAATACGGAGACTTACTTGGTGCTGGCGGATTCGATGCAGAAGGCGGAGCCGCTGGAATGGGCATGCTGGGAGGCAGCGGCGGACAAACACGCAAGCGAAACTCGAACAGAAAACGTGGTCGCGCTGGCAGCGGATCGAGCGGAGGTTCTTCAAGTGGATCGTTCTAAATATTTCAGAAGAGACGATCTTTCAAACACGTTCCATGAAAACGTCGAGTCCTTTGCTGTCAGGCATTCCACTTCCGTGCGTGTCAGGCCCCATCAGGCGGCATGATTTGTCGCCATAGCTGATAAACAAGATGCCAGGGGGGAGTTCGTCCCCTTTGGCTGTTTTTACTGGAACAGTCACTTCTCCAACTTCGTTCCACATGCGAACTTGGTCTCCATCTGTCAGTTCCAAACGCTGCATGTCTTCCGGAGAGACCTGCAAGGTACTCGTTTCCTCGATGTACCCTTCCGTATACTTCCCTTCATTGAGTGCCGTCCCTTGCCGACTGGTCCGACCGGGAATTAAAAGAAACTGTTCTGCCATGGACTCTTCTCTTTGAAATAGCAACGTCAAGGTCGTTGCCAACGCAATTTTCTACGGTGCAAGACTACTGGGCAAGACATTGTGTAAAACACTGATGAGAGTGATCCTAGGAACTGTCTGACCTCGCAGCAAGACACCATCGATACGGGTCGGATTGATCATCGTCTTCCATATCGTCATGATGTCGACTCAACCAGAAAGGCGCACATGCACAGACAATTCATTCTCATCCTTTTGTTATTAACATCATCACTTCAAGCTGCGGAAGTCATTTCCGTTGCAGGAACCGGTCAAAATGAATATTCCGGAGACGGTGGGCCTGCCACGAAGGCTGGAGTCGGAAACCCATTCGGTGTTGTCATCGGCCCAGATGAGGCTCTGTATCTCTGCGAAGTCTCCAACCATGTGATCCGCAGGATTGACCCTGAATCTGGATTGCTCACAACCATCGCTGGAACCGGCGAGAAGGGGTTCTCTGGCGATGGAGGGACTGCTACAAACGCAAAATTGAATGAGCCTTACGAAGTCCGTTTTACCCAGAACGGTGATATGTATTTCGTCGAAATGATGAATGCAATCGTCCGTAAAGTCGATGCGAAGACTGGTACCATTTCAACTGTTGCCGGGACTGGCGAACATGGATTCAGCGGAGACCACGGACCTGCTACTAAAGCGAAATTGAACCGGCCTCATTCCATTACATTTGATGCAGATGAAAACCTCTACATCTGCGACATCGGTAATCATCGTATTCGCCGCGCCAACTTGAAGACCGGTCAGATCGAGACATTCGCAGGTACCGGAGAGAAGCTAAAAACACCCAATGGAGCTTCCGTCAATGGTGTCCCTCTCAACGGCCCCAGAGCACTCGACTTCGACGGCAAGCACAGTTTGATCCTTGCCCTCAGAGAGGGAAACGCCTTGTACCGCATCGATCTAAATCAAGGAACAATCCATCACCTCGCAGGAACGGGTCAAAAAGGATATTCACAGTCCGCCCCCGCCAAGCAGGCGAAACTCTCTGGTCCCAAAGGTGTTGCCATTGCCACCAATGGAGACATTTATTTTGCCGATACAGAAAGTCACACGATTCGCGTTTACCGGGCAAAAACGAAAATGATCGAAACGGTCGTTGGCGACGGAAAAAAAGGCGATGGCCCAGATGGTGGTCCTCTCAAGTGTCGTCTCGGACGACCACACGGAATTTGCGTTGACGCCGTAGGGAATGTATACATCGGCGACAGTGAAAATCACAAAGTTCGAATGCTGCAAACTCACTAAGTCTGAGACCATGACAGACTCCAAACTTTCTGACAATGTTCGAAGTGCCTCGAAGCAGCAACAGTTCCTAGATGTCATCAGTCGGGAAGAAGCGACTCAACGTTTTCATGCGCACCTGAACCTAAAACCATTGGGTAGCGAGTGCATTCAGCTCAACAATGCCCATGGGCGTGTTCTCTCCGAAGACATTCAGGCAAACATCGATGTCCCTGGCTTTGATAGGTCCAACGTCGATGGTTTTGCCGTCATCGCAGCCGATATTGTCGGAGCGATGGAGGAATCTCCGCGCGAGCTGAAAATCAATAACGAGTCACTCCTCCCAGGTGAACAGCCTCAGATCTCCGTGACGCCCGGAACAGCTTCTCCGGTCTCCACTGGTGGTATGATTCCCCGCGGCGCCGATGCGGTCGTCATGATCGAAGATACCGATCTGCGCGAGGAGCAGGGTTTCGCAACGCTTGAAATCTCTCGCTCCGTTCATTCCGGAAACATGATCACCTTTGCAGGCACCGACATCGCGAAAGGCGAAACAATTCTGTGGTCCGGAACGCGCATGACTTCGCGAGAAATCGGCGTTCTGGCCTCACTTGGTCTCGTAGAGACCTCTGTCTTCCGCCAGCCCAGCGTTGCCATCATTTCAACTGGCGACGAAGTTGTCGCTCCTGGTGAACCGTTGCCAATCGGATCGATCTACGATTCCAACGCCGCAATCCTTGCAGGTGCCGTCTCGGAATGTGGCGGAAATTCGGTTTTCATTGGACGCGTGAAAGATGATCTCCAGGAACTTCAAAAGTTGGTCACAGCCGCACTCGACTACGATATTGTCCTCCTGTCCGGCGGAACTTCAAAAGGGGCTGGCGATATTTCCTACCATGTCGTTCAGAAATTCGATGACCCCGGAATCGTGGCACACGGAGTCGCGTTAAAGCCAGGCAAACCAATCTGCATGGCTGTCACCGCCGGCAAGCCGGTTGTGATTCTCCCTGGCTTTCCGACCTCTGCAATTTTCACATTCCATGAATTCGTCGCGCCCGTCATTCGCAGTTTAGCAGGCCAACCGAATCGAGAGCGGCGATCCTTGTCAGCAACTCTTCCCATGCGTATCAACTCAGGGCGTGGGAGAACCGAATACTTGCTCGTGCGGATCTTTGAATCAAACGGAGAACGTTACGCCTACCCGATGGGAAAGGGATCAGGATCAGTCACCACGTTTTCACTCGCTGATGGATTCATCACGATCCCACAAAACTGCGAAATCCTCGATTCTGGTTCTGCAGTCGAAGTCACATTGCTCGATCAGGAATTGCACCCGTCGGACCTCGTTGTCATCGGCAGTCACTGCGTCGGCCTCGATTTTCTGTTAAGCGAACTTCACCGATCTGGTGTCAAAACATCGGCCATGTATGTCGGCAGCGAAGCAGGTTTAGCCGCTGTTCAGCGAGGAGAATGTCACATCGCCGGGATTCACCTCCTCGATCGTGGAACGAACTCTTACAACACTCCGTTTCTGAGTGAAGAACTCGAACTCATTCAGGGATACCGGCGGATGCAATGTTTTGTTTCTCGGAAAAACGACGGGCGATATTCAGGACTCGATGCAACCTCGGCAATCCAGAGAGCGATCAGTGATCCGGCATGCACTATGGTCAATCGCAATTCCGGCAGCGGAACACGAATTCTAACCGACCAACTGTTCGAAACCTGCAATGTTGGCAGCGCGAAACCAAACGGATATTCGATGCAGGTGAAATCCCACAACGCTGTCGCGGCAGCAATTTCACAAGACCGGGCGGATTGGGGGATCGCAATAGAATCGGTCGCCAATACATACGAACTGAACGCGATTCCAATCCGCGAAGAACACTTCGATTTTGTTGTGCGCAAAGAGTTGTTAGACCGCTCTGAAATCATCCAGTTTCAAGAGCTACTTGAGCGATCCGAAACACAAGAAAAACTTCGTAACCTTGGTTTCCAGTCTTAGAACGAAATGATCAAATTCGCGAATCGAAAGTGCTTTGCAATGGAACATTGCCTGCAACCTTCTATTCCCCAGGTTTTCGAACTCCCATCGTGAGTAGTAAATTTGCCCACAGTGCCTGGTCGGCAGTCTGAATCGTTAAAACATGATCGCGACTGGCGACAGCATCATAGAAATCCCATTTCTGGATCGGTTCGAGTTCCACATCAGTTTCTACTTCACTCAGAATGGATCGAAACTCATTCCAGATTGGTGGATCACCTTCGAGTGCATAGGGGTCGTCATCCGGAATCCCCATTGTGTTCGCAGCTTCAATCGGAACAGCCGTGAGTAATGTTCGAAGTACATCGGTGCAACTCACAATCCCCGGCGCAAGGTTTAGGCAGACCAATTCTGCATTTGGACCAAGAGTGTTGTACGCTGGATAGTTTCCATCCGCGATGAGAATTTTTGAATGATGTCCGGCCCGACCGAGGACTTCATTGATCTGCGGATGAATCAAAGTGTGCTTCAACATGAGGTTCTATTCCAGGAGTAAAATTAAGAATATGCTGAGTGACTTCTGTACGTTCTTTAACGTAGATACGCCAAGGCACAAGGAGAACTAATCGTGCTTCTTTCTTCTCCGCGTCTCTGTGCCTCCGTAGTGAGATACTCACGCTACGCCAACAACGGATCAATCACTTCACCGGCAACATCCGTGAGACGGAAATCCCGTCCCTGAAAACGGTGAGTTAACTTGAGGTGATCAAGGCCGAAGGATTTTAGCATTGTTGCGTGGAGGTCATTGGCGTGAACGGGGTTTTCCGCAACTCCCCATCCCAACTCATCAGACTGACCGTAGACTTGTCCCCCTTTGATCCCACCACCTGCCAGAAACATGCTGTATGCAAATGGGTGATGGTCACGACCGGTCACGGCTTTCCGGTTACCTCCTCGATTTTCCCCGAGTGGAGTTCGACCAAATTCGCTGCCCCAGACAACCATTGTTGAATCAAGCAGCCCGCGCTGTTTGAGATCACTGATCAATGCGGCAATTGGTTGGTCAGCCATTGTCGCATTGAAGGCAAGTTCCGGGTCGAGGTTCGAATGATGATCCCATGACGCATGAACGATGTTAATGTAGCGAACCCCGCGTTCGACCATTCGTCGGGCGAGAAGACAGTTCCTGGCGAAAGTTCCGAATGTCTCGTCACCACTGGAACCGCGACCACCTTTCCCTGGCGTTTTGCGATTGACCCCATAGGAATTGAGAGTCTCTTCAGTTTCATTCGAAAGATCGATCAACTCAGGTGCAGCCGTTTGCATCCGAAACGCAAGCTCATAACTCGAAATTCGGCTGGCGATCTCAGGGTCGTGCATTGTCTGGTAACGCTGTGAATTCAGTTCATTCAGAGCGTCGAGTCCTCGGCGCTGCAAGTCCATCGAAATACCATCAGGGTTTTTCAAATTCAGAACAGGCTCTCCTGTCGGTCGAAACAAAACGCCTTCGTAAACGCTTGGTAAAAATCCGCTCTGCCATAAAGTCGCTCCGCCGGAGGAACCGCGCCCTGCCGTGAGGACCACATACCCTGGTAGATTTTCCGACTCACTCCCCAGTCCATACGCCAACCACGATCCCATGACCGGCAACCCGAACTCCGCGCGACCGCACTGCATTAAGAGTTGACCAGGGTGATGATTGAATTGTTCTGAGTGCATCGACCGGATCAAACAAACGTCATCGGCAACACTTCCAATATGCGGAACGAGATCCGAAAGCTCCATCCCGCACTCGCCATGCTTCTTCCATTTGCGATTGACCGCCCCCATCAGCGTGGCAGTGTCCGGTTTGAGAAAGGCAAAGCGAACGCCTTCGTAGATCGATTTTGGTAACGGCTTTTGATGTTGCTTAATCAATTCAGGTTTCGGATCGAACAAATCAAGCTGCGACGGTGCCCCTGCCATGAAAATAAAAATACACGCCTTCGCCTTGCCATCGAAATGAGACGGCTTCGGCGCGAGTGGATTCACTGTCGCAACAGGCTCAGCCGCAGACGCAGATGAGAGAAGCCCATCCTCAGAGAGCATCGCCCCCAGACCAATCGCTCCCAGACCGGAAGCAGACGACAACAAAAAGTCACGACGCGTTTTCGAGAGAGCGTTTTGAAGTTGGTTATCACCACGGAGACACGGAGGCACAGAGGAAGGGGCTGAAGATGGTTTCATTGTGATGATTCTTCGTTCTCGGCGGGGCTGTGGTCGATGATTGTTGCAATTCAGTCTATCGAACTAAAGATCGAAATCGAAGAGAACAAGCGTTTAGCCGTACACTTGAAGTGTACGGCAAACTGTAATTCATGGAAAACGAAGATTTCAATGTTTTCCGCGCGCCATTCTTGCTCTCAGATACACTACTAAGTGTTGCCATGTCCAATCTTTCACTCAATCCGACCATCGTTGCTGATGCCCCGTATGTGCGTGCGGGACACAGAGCGAATCAGGTATCTGTAACCACCCCGGTGAGTGATGGGAATTTGTTGCGGAGATTTTTGAAGAATCGAAATGAAGCCGTATTTGCAGAATTAGTCGATCGATTTGGACCGTTGGTTTACGGAATCGCCCTTCGCATGTTGCGTAATCATCACGCGGCAGAAGATGCGTTTCAAGCGACGTTTATGATATTCGCGCGAGACGCCAAGAAAATTCGCTCACCGGATTCGGTGAGTTCCGGGCTGCAAGGCACAGCAATGCGAGTCGCAAAAACTGCCTTGAAACGACGTTTGCGTGAAGAGTCACTCAAGGAACCGACGAAAGTCGTGGACGAGAAGCTGTACACCGACATCAACGAACAGTTCCAGCAGCGACTCCTTGACGAAGAACTCGCACGGCTTCCAGAAATTTACCGCGCACCGCTGGTCCTGCACTTCCTGGAAGGGAAAACGTACAAGGAAACCGCACTCGCTCTGGGAACAACCGTGGGAGCCGTACGTGGTCGGTTGCAGCGAGGCAAACGCGAACTTCGTTTGCGGTTGCTACGTCGCGGCGTGGAATTTTCAGTTGTTGTCGCGTCTATGGCATTGTGGCAATCGATTGCTCAAGCATCCATTCAGACCAGTCTCTCGACATCAACAATCGCTGGAGGCATGGCAACGTTACAGGGAACACCATACCCCTGGGCTTGCTCACCCGAAGCTGTCAAAATTTCATCTCAGAACATTGCCATGTTGACCAACGGAAAAGTTCTCTCAACTTCTGTGCTGCTTCTTTCAACCATCGCGACAGGGTGGCTCTCTTCCGGCTTGGTTGTCTCCGAAGAGAAAGTCGATTCCCGAGAAGTACGCACTGAAATTGTTGTCAGTGAGATTGAGACTAATGTCGCCCTCCAGAAGACCGAAGAAGAGTCTGCAACTGAAGCACAAAAGTTGTTCGCTTTCGCTGATGACAAAAGGGAGGAACCTGCAGAAAGTCCTGAAGAAAATCCTGACGGCAGAATCGTTCGAGTTGACTCTGTGACGAGGCGAGTCTGGATCAACTTCGGCAGCAAACACAACCTTCGAACGCAAGTCACGTTTAGTGTTTACTCGAAAGGGCAAGTTGACATTGGGAAGAACAAATACGACATCAAAGCGAAAATCGAGGTTACGAAAATCACTAACAAACACTTGGCGGAATGTCGCATTATCCAGGAAGTCTTGGAGCGACCAATTCAAGAGGGTGATCTGATTTACTCTCCATTATTCACACCGGGGCAAATTGAGTTCTTCTCATTTGTTGGCGCTTTGGATCTCGACGGAGACGGAATGAGTGACCGTAAACTGCTCCATGACATCATTGAAAACGCTGAGGCAAAGATTGAGGTGGAAATAGACGATCAAGGAAACCGCATCCCGAAGAAAGGTGAGATGACCAAAAAAACGAAATTTCTCGTCGTTGGTGATATTCCCAAACTGAATCTCTTCGCAAATAATCCAAAGCGAGAAGCTGAAATTCAAAAAGTCTTTGACGAGAAAATTTCGTTAGAAAGAGAAGCCCTTAGAAATGGAATCAGAATTATCACTCTGAGGGACTTCCTGAATTACATTGGATACGAAAACAAGCAAAGATTGTATATCGAAAAGCCCGAGAGACCTTTCAACTTAAAATCTGGAAGTAGAAGTAGGAGAAATCCCGAGTGATGTTGAGTCAACGCTCTCGACATTGAATTTGCAAAGACCGCCGTCAAGAAGTGATCGCGTGTCTTCATTTAGCCGGAGACTCCAAGTGTCCGGCAATCGATCATCAACTCAACATTTTCTCAACCAGGTGACCATGCACATCGGTCAAGCGGTACGGGCGACCTTGATAGGTGAACGTGAGCCGTTCGTGGTTGATACCGAGTAAATGCAAAATTGTTGTCTGAACATCGTGAACGTGGACCCCGTCTTCGACGACTGAGAAACCGAGTTCATCCGTCTTGCCGACGACCGCTCCTTTTTTGACACCGCCGCCGGCGAACCACATGGAATACGCCTGTGGATGGTGATCGCGTCCGTTTGTGCGGCCTAAAGCCGCGCTCGCTTCGACCATCGGTGTGCGACCGAATTCTCCTCCCCAGACGACGAGAGTGTCATCCAGGAGTCCGCGTTGTTTCAGGTCTTGAATCAATGCCGCTGATGCTTGATCGGTTTTTGCCGCTTGACCTTTAACTCCGCCTTCAACATTCGAGTGATGATCCCAACCGGCGTGGTAAACCTGAATGAACCTCACTCCCCGCTCTGCAAGTCGACGTGCCAGTAAACAATTCTTGGAAAATTCATTTTCCTTTTTGCCACCGAGACCATACAGGTCGAGGGTTTCTTTGGTCTCCTTGGAAAAGTCCATCAACTCAGGTGCCGCCGATTGCATTCGCCATGCCATTTCGTAGGCGTTGATTCTGGTTTGAATTTCTGGATCACCGACAGCTTGCAATCGTTTTTGGTTGAGTGACTCAATCAAGTCGAGAGAATCGCGTTGAGCTTTTTGATCGAAACCTGCTGGATTCGAGACGTGCAGGATCGGATCACCCTGGCTGCGGAACGGGACTCCCTGGTGCGACGAGGGCAGAAACCCTGCGCTCCACATTGATGCACCGCCGCTCAAGTTCCCTCCACTCTTCAAAACTACAAAAGCCGGCAGGTCTTTTGACTCACTGCCAATTCCGTAACTCAGCCACGCACCAATCGCTGGACGACCAGGAATTGGGCTCCCGGTGTTCAGGAAAAGCTGTGCTGGCGAATGATTGAATTGATCGGTATGGACCGAGCGAACGAGCGTGATGTCATCGACAACCTTCGCCAGATGCGGTAGAACATCCGAAATTTCGATGCCGCTTTCTCCTTGCTTGGAAAATTTAAATCGCGGTCCCAGCACGGCTGCATCTGGTTGAATGAATGCGTAGCGCTGTCCTTTGATCACCGATGGTGGAATCGGCTTGCCTTCGAGTTCGACTAACTTTTGTTTGTAATCGAAGAGTTCCAATTGGCTCGGAGCACCTGCCATGAAAATGTAGATCACCCGTTTCACTTTCGGTGATGCAGGCAGCGGGTAAATTCCGTCTGCCATTGCTGATTGAGCCATCAACGACCCCAGCGCAATTTTCCCGAGACCGACTCCGCAATCAGAAAAGAACTGCCGCCGGGTTTTGTCTACGATGTTTTGATTCATCATGGTTTTGTCACAGTTTCATCAAGGTTCAGAAGCACTCTGGCGACCATCGTCCAAGCTGCCAATTTCGGGGCTGGCTCTTTGCTGCTGGCGATTAGTTTTGAGTCGAGTTCACCGGAGTTAAATCTCGCAAGTTGCTGCCGGTAAAAATCAATCAGTGCCGACTGCTCAGCGGGAGTTGGTGGACGAGTCAATAGTTTTCGGAAGACGAGCGTCACAATTTCCTGCTCGCTTCGACCTTTAGTCGTTGCCTGTTTTGCCACAGCGCGGGCGGCTTCGAGGAACATTTCGTCGTTCAGCAAAGTCAGTGCTTGCAGCGGTGTGTTACTGCGATCGCGTCGGACAATACAGTTCTCGCCGGTCGGTGCGTCAAAAACGCCGTATGCTGCGAACGGGGCTGTTCGTTTTGAGAATGTATAGAGTGATCGACGATAACGCTGCGAACCTTGTGAGGCCGGCCATTTCGGGCTGCCATAAGCGGAGGCATAAATCGTTGCAGGTTGTGGCGGGTAAACACTAGGACCACCAAGTTTTTGTGAAATCAAACCGCTGCCATGCAAAGCCAGATCGCGGATCATTTCAGCATTGATGCGGAATCGTGGACCTCGGGAGAGCAGGATGTTCTCTGGGTCGTTCTTGAGAAGTTGTTCTGTTGCTGTGGATTGTTGGCGGTACGTAGCACTCGTCACAATGAATCGATGCAGATTTTTAACCGACCAGTTCAAAGCGTGCGGATCGGCGGCATCGCGACTGATGAAAGCAGTTGCCAACCAGTCAAGTAACTCTGGGTGAGATGGGAAACTTGCCTGGGTTCCGAAGTCTTCAGTCGTGCGGACGATGCCGCGCCCGAAGATTTCCTGCCAATTTCGATTCACTGCGACGCGACCTGCCAAGGGGTTTTCCGCACTGACGAGCCACCAAGCAAATTCGAGACGGTTGGCAGGTTGAGGCACACTGGGTGAACGGAACACTTCTGAAATCCCGGGCTGAATTTCTTCTTTCGGTTTCAGGTATTCCCCACGATGATGTCGATGCGTGATGCGTGGGTTGTCCGACGCTCGCTCTCGCATAATCATCGTCGTCGGAAATTCGACAAGTTGTTTTTGCAGT
>JAJDEL010000750.1 GCA_029259835.1 Planctomicrobium sp.
TTCTCTTTGGCAAACGAAAGTCGAACGCCGTCTCTGAAACATCGTGAATCGCGCCTGTCGGCAGCACGTCGGCATCGTTTTCCAGGACTTGATTCGCATTCAGCTTTAATACATGGTCATAAACTTTTCCGGCCCCTGACAGGTTCCAGTACGTGTGATTCGTGAGGTTGAGGATCGTGGGTGCGTTTGTTGTTGCGGTGTATTCCAGAACGATATCTTGCCCATCGAGACGGTATGTCAACTCAGTAATGAGTTCGCCTGGATAGCCTTGATCACCATCGGCGCTGACGAGGCGAAAGGTGACTTGATCGGATTGGGGATTGAGGACTTCCCAAACTCGCTTTGCGAAACCGACAAGCCCGCCATGCAGGTGATTTGGACCGTTGTTGATTTCGAGTTTGTACGCCTGACCGTCGAGTTCAAATTGACCACGAGCAATCCGGTTTGCGAACCGACCTGCTGTGGCTCCAAGGGCGGAAGGATTTGTGAGGTAATAGTCAGGATTCGGGGCGGTGACTGCGATATTTGCCCATGAACCATTTCGATCAGGAACTTCCACGGCAACCACCGCCGCACCTGCATTTGTCACCTTGAGGCGGAGATACTCGTTTTGTAGTTGAAGACAGCCGTACTCGAGACTGGCGTCTGTTTGCCCCCATGATTTCCAATTCTCTGGCATAGATTTGCCTCTTCAATGAAACGAAAAAACGACCGGAAAAGTTTCCGGTCGTTGATTCAGATAGAATAAGTTCGGGTTAAAACTTTGGGATCCGCTTCAGGTATTCTTGATCTTTATATTTTTCGTTCCAGTAGCGATCCGTAAACGCAATTCCAAATCCCCAACCTTTTTCAGCCTGTGCTCGCTGTGCCCAAGGGGTATTCGGGTGTTCTTTAATGACTTTGTCGTACATCTGAACAGCAAGCATTCTTTGGCTTTCAAGCTCAGCCATATCAATTTTCGTTGCCTTAACCTGCTTTTCGTCAGGTGGGAGCATTTTCGCGACATGAGCAACGTTCCACTCGTTCGCCTTTGGGTCTTTAGGTTTTGGGTAATTCTTGACGTGGTTATCGAATGCAAGCAGCAACTGAAATTGTCGAACTCGGTAAGAGAGAAGCTGCGCGTAAGCAAGATCGTAAGCACCCCGCCAGCGAGGTTCGCGTTCTTTCGCGCGTAACGGTTTAATTTTTTCCAATCGCTTAATGCCTTCTTGTATTTTATTCATTGCGCGCACCGTACGCCCAAATTGCTTACCGGCTTCCTCTTGAAATTCTTCCTGAGCCAAAGGGTAATGGTAACGCTTGATATTGAGTTCGGTGTCGTACTTCGGGTGAGGATTCAAAGCAACGATGACCTGCCAGATCGTTTTACGGAAGACGCTTTTGTCTCGCGACGCTGCGTAATCTCGCCCAGCAAGAAGCAACGGTTCGTACTCCTTCATCGCGAGGTCGTCGAACTTGCGTTTCGATAGTGACAATCGCCCCGCTAAATTCTTTTCTTCTTTATCTAGCAGGAAATAAATCCCACCTGATTTTTTTGACAGGCGCACCTGACTATACGGGCCAAATCCGGAAGATGCAGAATCCCAGCGACTATGAAAACCATCGTATTGAAGGCACTCTGGGAACGCTGTTTCCGGTCCGCGATCAACACTAATCCAGTGGGGTAAATGTGGAGGTTTCGGATCCTTCCAGATGACACGAGCATATGGGTATCCGAAGATTGCTTCCCTTCCAAGAAAGTAAACTGGAGACCTCTTTCCTCGCTCAGCTTTTGCAATAACTTCTTCAAGCATGCTTGCGTCATCACCAGATTCATCAGTTAAAACAATGATTACCAATTTTCGTTTTGACCGGGCTGCTGTTGATGAGTATTCGTCAATAACTTTTGAAATCGATGCGAACGTATTCTCCACCCCAGACTCATCTTCCTCCACGCTGCTGATGGCTTTCTGGATATCTTCCAACTTATCAGTCGGTTTCGGAAGAAGTTTTTTGATGTCTTTTCCGTAACTGCAAATCATTGTCTCAAGTGCAGCATGCTTCATTTTACCAGTGGTGGCCTGCTCTTTCGCAATGTTAAGTTCGGCGTAGATTTTATCGAAGTTATCGCTTATTTCCTGGCGGTCATCTTTCAAACTGTTTGAAGCATCAAAGAGCCAAACCGCAATGACAGGTTCTTTTTTCATCATCCGGATGAGTTCTGAAGTGATCCGGTGCATTGCGGCACCGTAACCTTCCACGCGTGCTCCGACTTCTCCGGAAACATCACCTTCTCCAAGATCAACAGCAAGCTCACCAAGCCCAGGTACGGAGATATCGGCGATTGACGTAACAGTAACATCTGGATCCTGAATTGCTTCAGAAGCTTCAATTTTTGTCTGTGAAACTGGCTGAGAAGCGGCGGAACCGAGGTTGGTGGTAACCATTCCGCCAGACTGAACAGAGAGGTTTTCAGAAACCTGCATATCTGTCGTGAGATCTTGTTCGAATTCTTGTTGAGAACGTTCGTCGGCGATCACAGTTTCGACGGCAACGGCGTCCTGATCGTTATTCAATTGCAGTTTATAGAACGCCATTGCTCCTAACAGAGCAACGTGGACAACGACTGAAATGAGAATTGGAGCGACATTTTTTTCGAGCATGTTGAGATCTCATATAAAATAAATATGAATAAATCCGAAGAGTTCAATCACATCGTCCCGATGTGCCAAACTCTGAAGACGGAAACATGCCTCCATGCTGGTATCCGTTATCGTCGTCGTTTGAAAATAAATTAAATCAGCAGAAATGAAGTGTGAAATTGAACTGTAAAAATTCAAACATCTTAAATGAAAGCACTGAATTCTTTACGGTTAAAAATTCGGAAGGTTTCGTTTTTTGGCTGTACTGCGTTGCCGCTGTTGTCGCTCTTCTTCTGCAAGCAATAAACGAGCAACTTCTTCATCGTTTGCTCTTAACATTCCGTTCGAACCAGGAATTGGCTCGCTGTATTCTTGCCAGGCCCATCCCAATTCCATGCTCAATTCGCGTTCAGCGAGCAATGCCCATGGTGTACCGGGGTGATCATCGATCACACGTTTCAAGTAGTCTTTCGCCGAGGTGGCAGCTTTTCGCATTGATGGACCTGTGAGAATATCAGCGGCAGGAACCAAGCGCCACATATTGTTTTTTTCACTCTTAAAGCTTTTCGGAGAGACCTTCATGTTGGCAAGCATTTGATTGTAACCGGCATAGCGAACTCGCATTGCCAGGACTCGTCCCATCGCCAGGTCAAATGCTGCTTGCCAGCGGGCCTCTCGCAGAGTGTCTCGATGCTTCTCGCCAACGCTGAGAGTTTCGTAATAGCGGCGGAGTTGATAATCAATTTCTGCAACAGGTCTTTGAGCTTCTCCGACATCCGCTCGCAAGATGTTGTCGTTGTAGCCGCGGAACGTCAATTCCGGAACGGGGGCACCATTGCTGTAGGTCATTTTCGCAACGTTGACCAGAGCTGTTTTCGCTCCGCTTCTGCTGATCTCCTGCTCCTGCAAACGGACTGGTCGGTAGTCAGGGGCGTAGCGTCGCATAATCGACCGGTCAAAGTTGGGACCACGCGTTTCGGCTGTAATTAGAAACATTCCCCCAGTTTCGGCACAGAGTCGCGTGAGAGCATAAGGACCATAGCCAGCCGACATCTGCTTGAGCCTCCAGTCAGGGCCACTGCCAATGAATGGCAACTGCACAGCGTCTGGGAATGCACTCTCTGGACCTTGGTCAATAGGCCGATAAAAGACCGCTCCATCGCTTGGGTCAACGTACTTAAAGAATCCTCTCTGCTGTCCGAAAATCGCTGCGTTACCGATTGTGAAGAATCGGGTGTTTGTTCGTTTGCCAAGTGTGATCACACTTTCCAGGTACTGAGGCGCGTCGTCACCGCGTTCATCGGTCACGATAAAGACAAGTTTATTCCAAGGACCTTCAGCACGATGAAAGGTTTTGAACTTTTCGAGAACAAGATTCGCTGCCGCAAAGACGAACTCTTTCCCGGATGTGTCTTTTTTGATGTCCTCACGGACTATCTTGCTGAGCTTGGGAATGTCTTGCAAAGGTTTCGGAGTATGGAGTTCTGCTTTTTCGCCGTACGAAGCAATCACTGTGTACAGGGCATCAGTAGAACCTAACTCTCCGACCTGCTTGTAGACATTGTCAAATCGGTTGGCGACCGCTTCACGACGTTCATCGAGTGAGCCAGACGCATCGAATAACCAAATGACGATCGTCTTACGGTCCTTCAGTGAATTGCGAATTTCAAACGCAACGCGATCAAGCGCTCCTTCAACTCCTCCGACTTTGACGCCTCCCCCTTTGATAGGCACCGTCTGTGCGACATTCGCCTCTGCCGGGACAAACGACTCGGAATCAATCAGGCTCAACTCAGGATTGATGATTTCTTCGATTGCTTCCTGAGCAGGTGTTTCCTGTCGTCCGATTTCGGACGCAATTTGTGATGAGGGAGACATCGTCGCTCCGACACCATCGGTTCCAACCTGATCCATTGCGGTTTCGTTAAAGCGGAGTTCTTCTTCCTCGATCTGATCGTCAACGATACTCGTGATATCGGTGGTATCGAGTTGTTTGCTGGATTCGTAGACGATGAAGTGAAAGATGGCGAGAATCGAAAGATTGATCACCAGGCTAATGCCCCAGGCAGACGTATCACGCATTGCTTTCGACATCGTCGAAA
>JAJDEL010000076.1 GCA_029259835.1 Planctomicrobium sp.
TGCGATACGAAGAGCGAGTTCGCTGGTGGGAAGAGTACAGCGATACTGAACCGTTCTGTGTTTTCGGCCACTATTCGAATTACCGTGGAGTAATGAGCTTGTCGTCACGAGCAATTTGTGCAGATTTCGCCGTTGCGAAGCGATGGCAGGAACGGAAAGAGTCGTCTTTCAACGGTGCATTTAGGGGATGTTTGGGGGCAGTGCGGATTCCTGAAATGACTCTGCTGTTCGATACCGGCGAGACTGAACCAGTGGAATCCGGTATAACGGAGACGAGTTTGTGAACACACCTAAATTCGACCTTCACATCGGCATCGACTACTCAGGCCGGGAAACACCAACATCCCGCACACCAGCATTGCAGATCTACGCTGCCTTCGACACTGAAGAGCCACGCCGCATTTTGACTCCGGCTTCGACCGAAAAGACGTACAAGAACTGGTGCCGAAAAGAGATCGCCGAATGGCTGATCGAACAGGCGAAGAAAAATATCACGTTCATCGCCGGGATCGATCACGGGTTCTCATTTCCGTTGGACTACTTTGAGCGATACAGAATCACGTCGTGGCCCGAATTCCTTGACGATTTCTGTGAGCACTGGCCTACAGACTCCGAACACACCTACGTCGATTTCATTCGTGATCGTGAAGAAGGCCCTCCAGGCAGAACCGGAAAGCCCGCAGACCTCCGGTTGACGGAAAAGTGGACATCCTCGGCCAAGAGCGTCTTCAAGTTCGACGTTCAAGGTTCGGTCGCCAAGAGCACTCACGCCGGAATCCCCTGGCTTCGCAGAATCAGGAGCGAAGTTGGCTCCAAAGTCCATTTCTGGCCTTTTGATGGCTGGGAAGTGCCCGAAGGCAAGTCAGTCATTGCGGAAGCCTATCCCGCGATATTTAAGAACCGATATCCTCGAGGGGAAAGAAATCCTGATCAACAGGACGCCTACGCTCTGGCCCAATGGCTTACGGAATCCGATGATCAGGACATTCTGAATCGCTACTTCGATCCACCGCTGACCGACGAAGAGCGGCGTGCTGCAGATCTGGAAGGCTGGATTTTGGGGATTATGTGATGGCGAAGCATAAATCACAAATCGCTGGCCGATGGGATGCTCCTCTTCCATCAAGGTGACGAATCTGGGTTTGCGGCGAAGAAAGCAGAAAGTCTAAAATAACAGCCGCCTATTCTCACATAAGGAACTCCATGCAGACAAATGCGCACACCGAAACAACAATCGATGAGGTTGCAGCGGGAATTTACCGCATCAATACTCCGCTGCGAATCGACGCCATCCCCGGTGGATTCAATCTTAGCCAGTACCTCATCGTTGACGATGAGCCGATGATCTTTCATACGGGCTGGCGTCGATGGTTTCCGTTCGTGTCCGAAGCGATCTCAAAGGTCATTCCGCTCGATCGCATTCGCCACGTCGGTTACTCTCACTTTGAAGGTGACGAATCTGGTGCAATGAATGAGTTTCTGGCTGTTGCACCGCACGCCGTTCCATTCGCCAGTCACGTTGGCCTGATGACATCGCTCAACGATCATGCCGACCGTGAAGGTCGAGGTTTGGCCGATGGTGAGACGTTCTCAACTGGTCAGAAGACTTGGCAGTGGATTGATACGCCGCATGTGCCGCACGGCTGGGACTGCGGCGTACTATTCGACCAAACGACCAGCACTCTGATGTGCGGCGACCTTTTCACCCAACCCGGTGCGGAAACCGTTCCCGTCACGGAATCGGAGATCCTCACAGCCAGTGAAGCGATGCGCAAGCCAATGGACTATTACGCTCACTCAACCAAGACCACGACGATCTTGGAACGTCTGGCATCGCTCAATCCCACGACGCTCGCCTGTCAACATGGGAGCGCCTTCAGAGGCGATGGTGCTGGCTTGTTGCGAGAACTCGCTGCGATCCTCGAAAAAGAACAGCGAGACGAATTGTCCTAGCACGAGCTTCTCTGCCAACACTGAATTAAACTCCCACGAAGATCAAATCCTCGCCATTCATCGTCAAGAGCTTGTCGCTGGGATGGATGCCCGAAACCGACCATGGAATAATTGCTCGTCGGCATCACTGAACTAGAGATTGCCATGTTGGGGCACACAGGTGATTTGCGGCCTGATCGCTCGGACAAATGGCTGAGTGTACTGCTGCAAAGGAAGGCTTCGTGACTGAAATGCCAAATCTGAAACAACAATTTGATGAGCAAATGTTCTCAAACGGCTACGAGTTGGTGAACGGTGTCGCGATGCACACCGAGAACCCTGAACATTTTTTGATCCCACCGGATGTCATTAAGCGGCACGTCAGACCCGGATTCTACATCGAACTCAGAATCGATTCACCACGATTCTCTATTCATGAAGATGCCCCGGAGAAATGTTCCTGTCCCTCTTGCAATGGCGAACTGACCAAGCCGGTTCTACGCCACGACCATCCAGCGTCTCTCGTGCCACTGCCAGAGCAGAACGTCCCATCTCGTGGTTGGGGTGAGGATTTCTGGGTACAAGTCACGGAGCGTTCGGGGAAATTGTTAAAGGGCATCGTTGATAATCCGCTTGTCGAGGCCCGACTTCATGGGCTGAACAATGAGGACGAGATCGTGTTTCATGAAGATCACATACTGCGTGTGCATGACATCCATCGTCAGGAAATTGTCGCTGGGATGGATGAAGTTGACTTGAAGGAACTTGCTCAGTGGATTGGATCTATGAGAGAGTGAGTCTCGAACAGCCGATAGTGGCCCAATTGAACAAAATAGTTCAAAAATAATTACACCTCTCACAAATTCCTGCGTAACATTCGCTCGTCAAGTGGGTTTCAACAAAATCACACAGCGCAATCTATTGGACTTACGGCGATGTCATTTCACTAAATCTCTGATATCGCTCGAATCCACAATACGAGAGCCTTTTTACGGGTATTAGGTAAGGCGGAATTTTCAAAACATGATTCTCAGAAAGAAGTATGCCCCACTAAGGGGTTGGCTGACAGCACGGTCATGGAAGGAATGCCGAATTGTTTCAAGGACTTCTCAACAATCCACCGCCAGACATCGACGTACTGATTTGTGAAGGAACACAGATCGGGCGAGATCCTGATTTTGCTTACCAAGATGAACATTC
Source organism: Planctomicrobium sp. (assembly GCA_029259835.1). Lineage (GTDB taxonomy): Bacteria > Planctomycetota > Planctomycetia > Planctomycetales > Planctomycetaceae > Thalassoglobus. The sequence goes on from JAJDEL010000076.1 coordinate 3,133, forward strand.
TGTTGCAGATCGCATGACCGAAACCTTTCGGGAGACCGAGGGGATGTGCCTTGTGTGGTGTTCGAGTCAGAACATTGATCGGCTGATTTCTGTTTGGGATGCGGCCAAGCGGTCAAACCGGCAACTGATCCTCGACATGTACACGGCGGAAATCATCAGAGCGACGGAAGATGAAGCACTTCCAAAGCCCGGCAAGGATGGTGTGACGGTGTTCCTGCCTTACAGCCAGAGAGAACGAATTAAGAGGGAAAAGGCATTCGACATTCCGAAGCCCTATTATCCGCACCGCATCTATCCAGAGGCACTCCCGGAAGCTGCATCGAGTTCGGTGATGATTTTTCGCCCCAGCTTGCTTGGAGACCTCCAGCGGGCACAATGTCTCAATGGTGCTTCGCTTATCAGTTCGATATGGTCAGGCTACGTTCATCGCAGTCACAAAGAACTTGACCAGATGGCGAAGCTCGGAATTGAGCGCTTCCATGTTCACACTTCTGGTCATGCCACAGTCGATGAACTAAAGAAGTTTGTATCGGCGTTTTCGCATTCACGCATCGTTCCAATTCATTTGGAAGATCGAAACGGGTTTGAGGAGTTGTCGTTGAATGTTGAATTACAAAACGATCATGAATGGTGGGAGGTATAAGGTCCAATGCCAGTAACTCTAAGAAGCTTGTACGAAGGGCTCAGCTGGTTTTCTACAGCAAGTCATACCGAAATGTGCGGTGATTTCCTAAGAAGGATCAATGCACAGGGAGAGGACAACCTCGCCCGCCTCTTCGCCGATGCACTCGTTTCAAACAACGAATTCAATCAAGTGGATCAACCATTCGTTGATGACAATCTTCTCGAAAACCGAAAGCCATTGACCCCTAATTCAAGAGGCACAAATCGTGTCGCATACGTCATGTCGAATGCAAATCCGATTGATGTCGGAACACAACCCCCTTATGCATTTCGATATCTTGAACGTGAAGTACCGCACCTTCGAACGCAGGCATTGGAAGAACAAGATGACAAGGGATGGATCGACTACATCGCCGTAATTAACAGGACGCCGATTCTAGGAGAGATCAAGTACGAGGCGGATCAGAATCCATTTTACGCCTTCATCCAGATTCTGACTTATTTGTCAGAGATAGCAACGCCTAACCAAATCAGACGAGCAGTCCAGCATCGCTTGTTTGGCGAGGGTGTTAACACGATTACCTCTTTTGATTTGCACATCTTCCTTGCGAACTTTAATGATCGTGGTGAAAAGGGAAGATTGATCGACTCCACCCGACAGTTGGCGGCCGCTTTCAAGGACCGACTGCAATGTGACCATCCCGAGGCTGCTAACAGTGTCGGGAATACTCTGTGCATCTCTGGAGACATCGAGAATGGAGAGAACACTTTCTCTGATGTGAATCTGCTTTGGATGGCTTAAATACATGGTGATACACAAGCCTGTGGTGGAGGGCCACCCCGACCGGTATCCTCGTGCTCGACAAGCCGACCGACTCGCTTGCATCTTGACCGTGCTGCGGTTGATTCAGAGCCGGGGACAGTGGAACGCAAAAGCCATCGCCCAAGAACTCGTGGTTACCGAGCGCAGAGTCTACAGGGACTTGCAGGCGTTAGAGTTCGCCGCCTTGTCCCATCATCTCACGGTCGAAGATGAAGGAGACCGCCTGTCGGTCAACTTCGGTCCAATTCCTTTGTTTCGACGCTCAGTCAAGTACGAGAACATCGTGAAAGTGGAAACTGGACGAACTACAATTCTCGACGGTTGGGGCATTCACATGAGCCTGCGGGGAGGCTGGGTCTGGAACCTCTGGGGTCGAAATTGTGTGGTCCTGCGACTCCGCAAGGAGTATCCTACGAGTAGGGACTGATGATACTGTGAACCTTGTCGAATTCCTGAATGCTCGGCTGGTTGACGTTCAACGGTTCGACAATTGATACGATTAACTCTCGGTAGTGAACGTGCTCATGCAATTCTTCCTTGCCTTCCCAATCATCGTGCTACTCGCTGTTGCCCCCTGCTCGGCAGCAGATTTAGAATGGGTGAAAGTCTCCAATGACGGCAAAGGCTTCGTGCTGGCGGAATCGGGCAAGCAGTTCGTCCCATGGGGATTCAATTACGATCACGAGGGTGACGGGCAACTGATCGAAGACTATTGGGACGACAAATGGCCCACCGTCGAATCGGCCTTTCAAGAGATGAAGGAATTGGGAGCCAATGTAGTTCGCATCCATCTCCAGTTCGGCACATTCATGGAGAGTCCGACCAAGCCTCGGCAGCATTCGCTGGAGCAACTTGCCCGACTGGTCAAGTTGGCCGAACAGACCGAGTTGCACCTCGACCTCACTGGTCTCGGCTGCTACCACAAACAAGATGTGCCGCAGTGGTACGACAAGCTGAGCGAGCAGAATCGCTGGGCGGCACAGGCTGTATTCTGGGAAGCCGTCGCTAAGACTTGCGCACAAAGTCCAGCTATTTTCTGCTACGACCTCATGAACGAACCAGTTGTTCCCGGTGGAAACAAAAGGCGTGACGATTGGCTGGGGCCGGGATTTGCTGGCAAGCACTTCGTTCAGTTCATCGCTCTGGATCGTCAAAACCGCAATCGCCCAGACGTTGCTCGGAAGTGGATTCGCACTCTCGTCACGGCAGTCCGCAAACACGATAAGCGGCATCTGATCACAGTCGGCCTTGTGCCTTGGAGCCTCGACCGGCCCGGCCTGACTTCCGGATTCGTGCCCGAAAAAATTGCTGACGAACTCGACTTCATCGCCATGCACATGTACCCGAAAAAAGGAAAAGTGGCTGAGGCCATCGAGACGGTGAAGGCGTTTGCGGCAGTTGGTAAGCCGGTCATCATCGAAGAGACCTTCACTCTGAAATGTGGTGCTGACGAGCTTGAACAGTTCATTGATCAATCACGGCAGTATGCGACCGGATGGATCGGATTCTATTGGGGCAAGACACCGGATGAGTATCGCCCACCGAAAACAATCCCCGAAGCTTTCACGCTAAGTTGGCTGGAGTTGTTTCAGAAGATGACTCCGCAAATCCTTGGCCATGCTGACTCGTTTCTGTCGAATGGCGTCACCGCCCACCGAGGCAACTCAAGCGAGTTTCCCGAAAACACGATGCCAGCATTTCAGAGCGGCATCGACGTTGGAGCCGACTGGATCGAACTCGATATACTTCGCACGAAGGACGGACAACTTGTCGTGACTCACGACCGGACAACAAAGCGTGCCGGAGATCGGGATTTTGTCGTGGCTGAGTCAGTCTACAAAGAACTGGTGAAGGTCGATGTTGCCACCGATTTTCGGCGGCGAACTGGCAAGACCGTGGGAGAATGCCCAGCGCAACGGATGCCTTTGCTAAGAGATGTTCTGCTGTTGGTCATGAAGCAAGACCGTACCCGAGTTTCTATTCAGCCCAAGATGGATTGTGTGGCCGATGCCGTGGCCCTCGTTAAATCAATGAAAGCCGAGCGTTGGATCGGATTCAACGACGGAAATCTTGACTACATGAGCGACGTGAAGCAGCTTGCACCTGGTATCCCGGTGTTCTGGGACAGAGGAAAAGACACAAAGATCGATGACGATATTGCCATTGCCCATAATCATGGATTCGAGGCTCTTGTCTTGCACTACGAAGGCGTCACACCGGAGAAGGTCAAGAAAATCAAAGCCGCAGGGATCGAGATTGGTGCGTGGACTGTCAATGACCAGGACACGATGAAACGGCTGCTCGAAGTTGGTGTCGAACGTCTTTACACAGACAATCCCCGACTGCTGCTTTCTTTAAAGTATAAGTAGGTCAAGCAAACTTTGAGTCCATCGACAGACGGAACTTCCAATGCGAAGTGAATCAGAAGAACAGATTGTGCCGGGCATTTCCGTCACCTCTTCGGGACAGGCAACGGTCGATCCGTCTCTGGCAGATCTGTTGTTTGATCTGGCAATGAAGCTCGAAGAACCGACAAAGCTCCCAGTCGATGTCGAACACGTTTTGGCGGCAATCGTACTGGCGGCTCGCAACGGAGAAATTGATCCGAACACGACACTCTCGTCTGACGATCCGGCGTTGGCAGAGCTTTTGACCGGTTATGTGAAAGCAGTGTTTTCCAAATTTGGCGGCAACGTCGGCACGGATGATTAAACCCAAGGTGACACGATGAATGACTCAACCCGAGACGTGCTCGACACATTTGCCAAGGTGTTGCTGAGATGCTGGATATTAGGATTCGTACTGTTGTTCATTTCGCTCGGTGTGATCTTGCTCATGGGCGAGACGATTCCCAACTTGCACAGTTCGATGTTTGGACTGTCGGCCCATGAACTCGATGTCATCTTCTATTGCTGGATGGGACTGTTGAAGATCGTAGTGCTGACAATCTTCTTTATCCCATGGCTTTCGATCAAGATGGTGCTTAGAAGTGCCGAAAGGCCCCAGTCGTGACATTATGCTCATGCTCGTTACTCTCCAGGTACAGTCACGAACCCGCCTACGAAGAACTGACCACCTGTCTGAACGCCTCAAGGAAAGTATCCGCTTGTTGTGCGCCGGACAACGAGAATTTTTGGTTAATGATGAAGAACGGAACGCTCTCGACTCCATGCCGCTGAGACATTTCTTTGGCGTTTGAGAACACATCCATTCCATCTTCGCTGTTCAGCATGGCCTCAACAGCTTGCCGCTCCAAGCCAGCTTCAGTCCCCACATCGATAAGCGTCTGATGATTCCCGATAATCTGAGCATCGCTGAAATAGGCTTGAAAGAGAGTTTCTACAACCGCATCTTGACAGCCATGCTGATCCGCAAGCCAGATGAGCCGATGGGCATTAACAGTGTTCGGTGTCCGTTCGATCTTGTCAAAGGAAAAACAAATCCCTTCTGATTCTCCGACAGCGATGACTTCGGCGTCCAGTTTGAGTGATCGTTCCCAACTTCCGAATTTTCGAGTCCGATACTCCCTGCGACTGATTCCTTCTTTCGGCATCGTCGGATTGAGTTGAAACGGATGCCAGCGCACTTCAACGTCATTCTCACCGCCAAGGGCAGAGATGGCCTTCTCAAGCCGTCGCTTGCCGATATAGCACCACGGACAGATCACATCAGAAATGACATCGACGGTAAAATTCATTGCGACTCCATTATAACGAGCAGGGTCATACCCATTCAGCGGCAAAAGTCGATCCAGCTTATCGTAATGGACTTGGAATTCCCTTCAAACAACGCCTTGGGCAATCATGCTGAGACAAAAGTTTTAGCGATGCTGTTCTGTTGTCGACCATGTCTGCAACGGCATCGACAAAAGACGTATTGTTAGAAAAACACCAGCGAGACCCGACGACTGTACTCATTTCTTCATAGAGTTCGCAGCTCGTACCGACTGAATTTGCATCTTCTTCCTAAGGTGAGGAAGTTTCGTGGCTGGTCTCCGAGAGATCGACGCAAAGATCACACCCCAACGAAAACCCCACTGGCATGGTGCTGGCAAACAAAAATCGCCAACATCCAGAATTGATGTGAACCCTTTGGTAGTAAATGGGGCTGGCGGGACTCGAACCCACAACCAACGGATTATGAGTCCTTACAACCTTTCCTTACGCTTTCCTGATGCTCGAAAAACCCTTGGATTTCCAAGGGTTTTTCTTTGCCTATGCATTAACCTTGCTGCGCTCAAGGTTGGTTTTCGCTGATTAGTGGGGGGATAAGTGGGGGGAACTCTATGGGCCGAATCATTGCATTTTGGAGGAAACGGCGTGACCTCTTCTATCCAGTATTAGCATTTCATGGTGCAATTCTCGCTGGTTGGGGGAATCGTGAGCAGCAACAGGTCATTGAGTATTTGCGGACGGAAAATCAGGTACTTCGTGAACAGCTTCGGACGAAACGGTTGCTGCTCAACGACGACCAGCGATGTCGGTTGGGTGTGAAAGGGAAAGTTCTGGGGAGGAAGTTGCTTGCTCTGGTTGGGAATCTGTTTTCACCGGATACTATTCTTCGCTGGCATCGGCAGCTTGTGGCTCGGAAACGGGATTACTCCGACAGGCGGAATTCAGTTAGACGACCATGGGTACGGCAGGTGATTGTTGATCTTACGCTGCTGTTTGCCAAGGAGAATCCGTTGTGGGGTTATGATCGAATTTGTGATGCGTTGGCGAATGTGGGGTATCACATCTCAGACACGACTGTTGCCAGCATTTTGAAAGCGCATGGCATTGAACCTTCCGGAAACCGCAAACGGACCGGTTCGTGGAGCGAGTTCTTACAAGCTCATTGGGAAACGCTGGCAGCCATTGATTTCACGACTTGTGAAGTCTGGACTCATAATAAAATGGTGACGTTTTACATCCTTGTCTTCATGGAACTCAAAACACGGAAAGTTGAAGTCGCTGGGATCACGACGAATCCGAATACTCAGTGGATCACTCAAGTGACTCGTGAGTTGACGAATCATGAAGATGGGTTTCTGCGGAACTCGTCGCATTTAATTCTTGATCGGGACACCAGTTTTCGACCGTTGCGGACGAACCTGAACGAGTTCACGAATGTAAAGCCGGTGCTGTTGCCGCCGAAGTCTCCGAATTTGAATTGCTACATCGAACGGTTTTTCAGAAGCTTGAAATCGGAGTGCCTGAGCTGCATAATTTTCATTGGTGAGAAGTCACAGCATCGGGCGGTCGCTGCGTTTGTGGAGCATTACCACGCCGAACGAAATCATCAGGGACTTGGCAACCAGATCACTGAACCTGCCGACGAAGTTGGTCAGGTCGCTGGGAAGATTGGTTGCCGAAAACGGCTCGGTAAAATGCTCAAGTATTACCACCGAGACGCTGCTTGAGGTTTGTCGTTATTTCGTTGATGATGTTGAAGCATCAACCGTTCACTCTACGATGACGACGAAAAGGCTCCAATGTCCAAGACCAAAATTGATTCTTTGGACCACCAAACTACCCATAGCCAAAACAACTCGACTGAGATTTCGGTTCCGAAACCAACATCAAATCCGGATGGCCAAAGAACTTAAACGTCGACTGATTTTTTTGACACTAGGGCATCGTAAATAGTGGTTTTTCGATCCTCAAGTGTGGTCACCTTATTGATTTCCTATTCTGCTGAATCGAAAGTAAAGCTGACAAGTCATCCATGTCAACGCAGTAAATGAGTGTGCGATTCAAAGTGTCACCCTGAATTCGCCGGGCGATTCGACTCAACAGGGACACTCACTTCGTTTGACTCACGTTTTACATGAAGCTTGTACTACTCACTGGCTGGAATTACGCAGCATCTGCGATATTAAGTTCTTGCGTAACGCCAGCGACGAGACGGATCGTTCTTTTTGCGAATGCTGCTGTTTCCTGGTCGTGAGTGACCATCACAATGGTGCGGCCATCGTCGTGAAATTCAGTGAGGTATTTCATCACCTGTTGCCGTGTTTCTGAATCGAGGTTGCCGGTCGGTTCGTCAGCCAGGATTACTTGTGGGTCGTTGGCCAGTGTACGTGCCAGTGCGACTCGCTGTTGTTGACCTTGGCTCAGTTCTGCTGGCTGGTGCTCTGTTCGGTCAGCCAACCCAACTCGGTCTAGAAGTTCCATGGCTCGTTCTCGCTGCTGTTCTGCCGATTGACCGCATAGCATCAACGGAACTTGCACGTTTTCACAGGCCGTCATCCACGAGATCAAATTGAACGATTGAAAAACGAAACCTATTTTCTCGCCGCGCAATGCGGTGCGCTCTTCGATAGAGAGATTGTAAAGCGACTCGTCATCAAGTAAGACTTCCCCGGTAGAAGGAGCCAGCATTCCGCCAAGCACGGAGAGCAGTGTCGTTTTGCCGCTGCCGCTGGGGCCAACGATAGCGATGAAATCGTTGTCTGGTATTTCCAGAGAGCAGTGATCGAGCGCCGTGACTGTTTGACCTCGACGTTCGTAAGTTTGCGTGACAGATTTGAGTTCATACATAATTGAGTCCTTATATATTCTTGAAAAGTTGAACTGTGCTTGAATTTGATTGTGGATTACGCGTCGTTGAAAACGAGGCACGGGTCAAGACCGGCGGCATGTCTAGCAGGTAAGAAGCTTGCGGCGACGGCAACAACTGTTGCAGTGAACATTCCGACTGCGAGAAGCTGTGGCATGGGTTGGACCGAAACATCGAGGAGTTGTGGTCCCAGAATGAGTGCGAGAATGGTTCCAAAAGCAAAGCCGCCAAAACCACCAGCAAGGCCGAGGATTGCTGCCTTACCGAGGAACATGCGTGTCACAAACCGACGGCTGGCACCAAGTGCCATGAGTGTACCGATTTCCTTACGTCGTTCGGTCACGTTGGCATACATGACACTGGCAATACTCGCCCCGCCGACAAGCAGGAGGATCGAGAAGAAAACCCACGAGAGCTTTGACATCAATCCATTGACAGCAACTTGAGTTTCAACGACTTGAGCAATTGTAATGACGCGAGTGTCCGGCAGTTCCGCAGAGAGATTCGTAATTAAACTTCCAGCGGCGTCTTCGCAACAAGCCATGATCTCAATGACGTTCACCACAGGGCCTGCTCCAGACAACTCCTGTACGCTGTGCAAATGTGCGAACATGCGTCCATCGTCAATGGTCCCAGTGGCAGGTAAGACGGTGAGAACTTCGAAGTCTTCACCCAGAAGATTCAGTTTGTCACCAGTTGTTGCACCAAGTTGTGCAGCGACGTCTGGTCCAAGGATGACGTCTCGCTCGCCCAGTTTCTGAATTGTTCGTGTGGTCGCGAGAGAGTTCGGATCATCGTCGCCGGCGTCGATGCCGGTGGCACAACATCCACGGTCAGTCCCGACGGCGTTGGTGAACATGCCCACACCTTGCCAGGTTGTTTTGGCCTGAAATTCTGAGCGAGGCAGAATACCAGTGAGCGTCACGGGAATCGAATCAACCGTGGCTTCGATACATAACTTGGGAGCGAGGTTCTCGACGCCGGGCATGCGTGCCAGTGCGAGCCGTGTCACAAATTCTTCCGGCATTGTGTGACCGTGCATATCTGCGGAATAGTAATCTTGCAATGTGACACTCGGTGGCAGTACCAGGACGTTTGCACCGAGTGACTCCAGATCACCTGCGATTTTCTCTTCCGAGAAAACGATGATATTCTGAATCGCCACCAAAGCCGCCACACCAAGTGTGACTGCCACGAGACTGGTCAGCATCGAAGTCGGTCGCTGCCAGAGTTCTTTCCAGATCATAGATTGAATTTTCATTGATCCATTCCTGTTGAGTTTAATAGAGAGATAGTGTTCAAATTGAGAGCCAGGACAAAAAACAACCAGAGACCGGTCGTCAAAGTCCAAGTTCATTCAGGCTGTTGATTGTGGGATCGAAGGGGATTGTCTTCACCACATTGAGACGTGCGCGAGGCAGATAGGCTGTGAATCGTGAGCCGCACAGAGCCAAGCCGCGCTGGGCTGGGCTTGGCTCTGAATTCTTGAATTGGGTCGAATCAGGACCGACACGCGTTAGCGACGAACAGGCTGCTTACTGCCAGCGGCTTGACGATGTTTGCAGTTTTCGTCTTCGCAACATTTCCCGGCAGCGGCAAGTTTTTGTGCCAGAATGTCGTGAGTCACATTGGCATTGTACACGCCCAGCATCACGCCGGGAGGAGCCATGAATGTGACCAGTGAAGTTGGCTGGTCGGTGCGAACGCGAAGCTGCTGTAGGAATTTCGCCTCGGCAGGATCTTTCGCTTGCAGAGTAATCACTTTCGTACGCGCCTGATACAGTTTGTCTTTCTGGAACTGTTGCACTCCGATAGGAATCACAGCGCTGGCATCAGGTTGAGCGCAAAGCAAAACGATCTTGTTGTCTTGCAACGCTTTCAAGCATTCCGCCTGCCCAGGAGAGACAATCGAAGCTGTCAGTTGTTGCTCACTGACCCGCTGAGGAATGACGCTGCAAACTGCACCGTTTGGTGCCAGGATTGCAACAGCTGGCATCGGAGTTCGTGTCGCATCAAACTGTTTGACGAGTGCTTGTTCAGCAGCATTGCCAATCTGGACAGGAATGATGACGGCATCTTTACGGTTTGCGAGAGTCGTCTTCAGGACGCCGTGCATGCTTTTCGTAGCAGCATCGTTTCCACGGTGGAACAGAATGAAGGAAAACTGGTTGTTTTTGGCAGCGTTTGCAACCGCCTGTTCTCCGGGGCTGGCAGCACTTGCTGTCTGACTGAACGCGATCAACGCGCCTAGCAGTGCGAGGGTGAATCCCTGTTTTGAGACAGTCATTGTCATCGTGTGAACTCCTTTTCAATGCCGATGAAGTTGGTTCAGCTCGAAATTCGTTCGGCAAACGAATTCTGGCCGCTTAATTGTGAACTCTGTTTGATTGATGGTCTTCAACTCGCTCCCAGGCTCTGCCTGAGAACGGAAGAAGAAGACTTCGACTCGAAGCGGAGCCTCGAAGATCGGTGTCCCAGGCGGAGCATGGAACGAGTGAAAATCATCTTTTAGTGTTAGTGTTTGTCGTGATCATGGTCGCCATGGGCATGATCGTGATCATGTGCAATTTTCCCTCGAAATGATTTTCCGTTGATCGAAAGAACAAGCTGGGGGGCAGCATCTTCTTCATCAAGATGTTCTGCCAGTTCTTTGTCTTTGGAAACGAATCGAGAAGACTTGCCTGCCGGATCGTTTTCATCTGGTGTGGCGGCAAGCTCGAACTGCTCCGGCTTCCCATCGTGTTTGACGTTGATCATGATTTCCGTCGCTTCGATTGGTACCTGCTCTGTCGCGCCTGAATTAAGAACGTAAATAGTGACGGTGCCAGCAGCGTCATCATGCAGAACTTCAGCGTGGTATTCTTCGTTGCCTAATTCAACAAGATCGCCATGATGTGGACCTTCGCTAGGATGGTTGTGACCTTCATGTGAATCGGCGGTTGCTGGCGGGCCGGCAGTTTCTGGCCCATCTGAGGAAGATTCACCAGCACAGCCGAGAAACCCAACAGCGAGTCCAGTGATTGAGAGTGCACAGAGTTTTGATAGCGATTTCATTGTCATCTCCAGGGTGTAAGGAAAAAAGGGAGGTTAAGAGTGCCAAACATGGGGAGGCGGCTGGCGATTTCATTGAGTTGAACTGGAACCACTCCAGTTTCAGTATTGTCTGAAAATTTTTCACGAATGGTCGTGAGTAACTTCAAAGCCGCTACTTTTTAACCAGGCCTGCCATGCATCTGCTTCCTTGTGAGAAGGAACTTCGACGTGCTTCCACTGGCGACAGCGAATGCTAATGCTTGATCGACTCTCGGTTCGAATTTCGCATCCAAGACCATTCATCATCGCGACAAGCTCCGCAAGTTCACCTGGGTCTTCGTTGCGCATGCTCTTCCATTCAATCAGTCGATAAGCAACTTCTTCCGCCTGACCGGGGGCGTGATCGTGTCCTGCGTGATCATGTTCCGCGTGATTGTGCCCTTCATGACCTTTCTCGCCATGCTCGTGGCCAGCGTGCTCATCACCACCGTGGTTTGCAGAATGTCCATGTAGTGTTTCGAACCCTGATTTTTTCATCCAGTTTTCCCATTGATGCGCTAGCTTGTCGCTAGCAACTTCCATGCTCTTCCAACGAGTTGACCGATAAACGACATCTGTGTGTCCATCGTGATTGTCAATTTTCGCTTCGCAGCCGAGCTTCTTGACAGCTGCCAAGTGCTCGTTAGCTTTGCCAGGTTCTTCAAAATGCTTCTCCTTCCAGCCTGACAAGCGATACGCAATGAACTCACCAGCATTGGCGGCTCCAGTGCCGCTCATGATTGACAAACAAAAGATTGAGCAAGTGATGTAACGTAACATGAATTAACTCCTCTAAGTTTCCACCGAAGTATTACCCGTCCTGGGCTCATTCTGTCTCGGTGGCAGGTTGCGAATGCTCCATCGTTCCGGATGGTGCGTTGATGCTTGTGGAATGTGTCTCGTCAGATTCTACGTTGAGTGTGATTTCCGTACTCGATTCATTGACCACACGTTCGGCTTCTTTCAGTCCGATGAGCCAGAACATAGCCGGGTGAACAAAGAAGTCCAGCAGTGTCGAACTGATCAACCCACCGAGAATGACCGTGGCAACCGGGTACAGAATTTCTTTGCCCGGTTCACCAGCTGCCAAAACGAGAGGAACTAGCCCGATCCCCGACGTCAACGCGGTCATTAACACAGGCGCCAGGCGTTCCAGTCCAGCACGGACGATCATCTCTTTCGTCCAGCTTTCGCCTTCGTGCTGCACCAGATGTAAGTAGTGATTGATCAGTAAAATCCCGTTGCGGGACGCGATTCCAGCGAGTGAAATGAAGCCGACCATCGCAGCGACGGTCAGGGTTTGACCAGTGATGACCAACGCGGCAACAGAACCGATGAACGCCATCGGAAGTGCAGCCATGACTTGCAATGAAAGATTGACCGAGCGAAACATCGTGTACAACACGAAAAACACGCCGACCATCGAGACAAGAAAGAGTGCCCCAATGATCCGGGACGATGATTGCTGGCTCTCAAATTGGCCGCTGTATTCAATAAAGTAACCAGCCGGGAATGTTTCGATGATCGGGAGAGCACGTTCCTGGATTTCTTCGACAACATCGACAACTCCGCGACCAGTCACGTTACACTGGATCACAATTCGACGTCTTACATTCTCGCGATTGACCGTGTTCGGACCGCCCGATTCGTAAATTTTCGCCACTGCTTCCAGAGGGAGTTTACCCCCATCTTTTAACTCGATTGTTAATCGTTTAAGCGACTGTAGATTTTCACGGTAGTCTTCATCCAACCGGATCAGCAAATCAAAAGTTCGTTGTCCGATCAGGATCTCCGAAACGACTTGACCATTCATCGCTGTTTCGATGAATTCATTGACTTCCACAGGCGTCAATCCGTAGAGCAACAGCTTGTCGCGATCCAATTCAATCCGCAGTTGTGGAATGGTCACTTGAGGCTCGACCAGCAAGCCAGTTACTCCAGGAACAGACTTCATGGCAGCTTCCATTTCCTTCGCTTTTCGGCGCAGGACGTCGAGATCGTCTCCGTAAATTTTGATTCCAATCTGTGCTTTCACTCCAGAGAGCATGTGAGAGATGAGGTGAGCAATTGGCTGTTCAACGGCAGTGACAATCCCTGGAATATCCGCCATCGCTTCAGCAATTTCATTGAGTTGTTCTTCGCGGGTGTTCTCTGAATGGGGATCCAGTTCGATGATCATTTCGCTCATGTTCACACCTTCGGCGTGCTCATCAAGCTCAGCACGTCCGGTCCGGCGAACGAATTGCGTAATGTCGTCAATTTCCTGAAGGCGTGCTTCAACGCGTTGCCCGATTTCGTTTGACGCTTGCAGCGATGTCCCTGGTGGGAGGACAACGTTCAACTGCATGGCACCTTCATTGAAAGGTGGCAGAAAATCTCGTTCAAGGCTGAAAACAAACATCCCGGCGAGCGCAACGAGAATGGCGGTCACCGTTAAGTTCAAGCCTGGGAGTGCCAAGCTGAATCGAATCACTTTGCCGCCGACCCACTTTATTGCTCTCAATAGAAACCCATCCTTTTCGTGTCCCTTCAACTCTTGTTTACCTAGCAATAAATATGAGAGAACAGGTGTAACGGTCAGCGAAACCAGCAGAGACGAGAGAATCGAAACGATGTAAGCGACGCCCAGTGGTGCAAACAATCGCCCAGACATTCCAGGCAATGCGAAGACGGGCATGAAAACCAGAATCACAATCATTGTGCCGAACACAATGGAGTTGCGAATCTCAATACTCGCCCGATAGACCACCAGTAGTGGATTCTTCGGATTCGCGCTTTGCCGATTCTCTCTCAGACGCCGGTAGATATTCTCCACATCAACGATGGCATCGTCGACAAGCTCGCCAATGGCGACTGCCAGACCACCGAGAGTCATGGTATTGATCGAAAGGCCGAAAAACGAAAATACAATCGCCGTCATCACCAGCGAGAGTGGAATAGCTGTGAGCGTGATAAACGTCGTGCGGAAGTTCATCAGAAACAGAAACAGAATAATCACGACCAGAATCCCACCATCGCGAAGGGCTTCGATGACGTTCGCAATTGCCCGATCAATAAATGATTTCTGGGTGTAGAGCGGTCGGATTTGTAGTCCATCTGGTAGTGAAGGACGCAGATCCTCGATTGCAGCCAGAACATCATCGGTGACTTTCCGCGTGTCGGCTCCAGGCTGCTTATTGATCGTGAGAATGACCGCCGGACCGCCGGAGAACTCTCCGTCTTCCCCACGAAGAAATGCGGAACTGTCACCCCGTTTCACTTGTGGTCCTGCAACGACACGCGCAATTTGCGCGAGTGCAATTGGTCGGCCTTCACGCATCGTGACGACAACTTTTTGCAGGTCTTCGATGGACTGTACACGCCCCAGTGCTCGCACCAGTAATTCGTTTGGCCCCTGTTCATCGAGATATCCACCGGTGGCGTTTTCGTTACTGTTTTGAACAGCCTCCTTGACTTCGTGTAAGGTGACACCAAAACGCAGCATGGCATCCGGGTCAACCAAGACCTGGAACGGCGTGCGGCCGCCCCCCATCGTGAACACCTGGGAGACACCGGATATTGTGAGCAACCGTTGACGGACCACCCAGTCACCCAATGTCCGCAGTTCTAGCGGGTCGGTCTCTTCATCATCGCTCCACATTCCCAGCATTAAAATCTGGCCCATGATGGACGAAATCGGAGCGAGTGTCGGGCTGACGCCGGTCGGCATCCGGTCCTGCACCAGTTGCAAACGCTCGTTGACGATCTGCCGGTCGTTGTAGATGTCGGTTTCCCAGTCAAACTCCACATAAATGACAGAGATCCCCACACCCGATGAACTGCGTACCGCTTGCACGCCATTGGCCCCGTTCATTGCCGTTTCGATGGGAAATGTAATAAGAGTTTCAACTTCTTCCGGAGCCAGTCCCGGCGCTTCAGTCATAATGACCACGCGAGGCCTGTTCAGATTCGGGAAGACATCAATCGGTGCATGAAGCGCCTCCCAGGTTCCGTACCCGACCAGGAACAAAGCTGCCGCGAGTACCAGCAGTCGCTGTCTGAGTGCGAATTTGATAATGGCGTTAAGCATCGTGAAGAGTCCAGCAGGAAATATGGGGAATGGAGAATAGTGAACTATGGATTCGTGAGTATCCAAGGTTTCGGATTGCGAATCAGAGCGACGAGATGAGCAAGAATTTCATCGTATGATTGATAGAGCTGACGGACTGAATCGGGTGTGAAATAGTCACATTCCACAGCGAACTGAAGCCAGACTTGTGTCTCAGCCGTTTCGCCTTCAGCGATATTGAGTGTGCTGACAAAATGTTTTTCGTAACGCCGTTTACGCCATGCCTCTGCGACCTTCGCACAAACACTCCTCGATGATCGCCTCACTTGATCAGTGAGTGAATATGTTTCATCTATTGGAAACGTCTGAGTCATTCGAAACACCTCTCCATCCGGAGTAAACGCCGCTTGACAAACAGGCAAATCAGTATGCACCCTATAAATCATCGCATCATCCTTTCTCTCTATTCCCCATTTCTTCCACTCTCGTCTGTATCAATGATTATGCCCCGCGTGCGGATCGACTCCGCCGCCGGCTTTGTTTTTGAGAGCCATCTGCATTTGGTGAGCGCCTCGCATGGCGACGATATCGCCGGGGAAGATCGAACCGTCATTGTCAATCACTGCCGAATACTGGTCACGGTATTTGACATGGACAGGGACCCGGTCAAAGTGACCACCGTTTTGTTGGAAAATAAAGAACTCCGCTCCTTCGTGAGCAACTGCTTCGACCGGCAGGACAATTTGCTCGGCCCATTCCTGAATCGGAACACGAAGCTGTAATCGTTGCCCAGGCAGGTATCGCCATTCGACGTATCGATTTCCATTGGTACGTTGGTCTTTAGTCAGTTCATTGAGAAGTCGGACGTAGAAATGGAGTGTTCGTGAATCGCGGTCAATCTGATTGGCGAAATATGCAATCTCCAATCCTTTAATGACATGATCTGCGGTCCCAGGTTGTTCGAAGATCGCGTCAACTTTCCATCCGTTCTCGGACGCTTGTCGGAGTTGAGTGATGTCCTGTTCGAACGAAAGACCTTCGATGAACAACTCATCAAAATCAGTGAGAACGCAGAGCGTTTCGCCAGCTGAGATTGTCTGACCTTTGTGAACGTTCAGGTCTTGTAAGATAAGCGGTGCGGTCTGTTTTGGATCACTATGATTTCCAGCATGTTCTTCCTGAGTGTATGATGCATTCTGAACGTGACTACGCGTCAACTTGAGTTCCTCTTCGCCATGACTGTCGATCAAAGGAGTAAATATCTGTAACTCACGGAGAAGCCGGCGGCCCCTTGCGATCTGATCAACTTGCTCTTCTGAGAGCCCATGAAGTCGCAGAGCTTCACGCTGGGCACGTAGCTGCACGTCAAGTTTGTCTTTCGCGTATTGCCGTTCCAGAAGCAGTGTCCCTGGAACGGCCCCGCTTTTCGTCACTTCTGTGAGACGGACAATTTCTCGTTCTTCAACATCCAGCTCGCCCAACATTCTCAGAAATTCAGTTTGAGCCTGCACAAGGTCTTCATGAGTCAGTCGGATCTGAAACAGCAACGTTCCTGGTTCAACAGATTCACCTTGCACGGCATGGACGTGTGTGATGACGCCGGTCATCGGCGTCGCGACCTGCACTCTTGTGCGGCCGGGTCGTTCGACAATGAGTGCCGGTACGGTGATAGATTTGCGGAATGTCTCCAGCTTGATCGGTTGAATGGTCGCGTCGGAGAGACCGATATTCCGCAAAGCTTGAGCAGACAACTCCAGCGACGTTCCCTCGTCATGCCCTGCGTGAGCCGCGTGATCATGACCAGCATGGTCGTCGACTTCGCCATGTGCTCCGCCCTGTTCGCCACCTGAGCGAAATCCTTTTACGGTTTGCTGGACCCAGGATTTCGTTTGCGGATTCCATTGCTTCCTGGTCACTCCACCGATCACAACAACGATGAGACCTGCGGTGAACCAAATCCATTTCAATGGCAGTTTTGGGATGCGAATTTTCATCGTAACATTTCCAGCATGAAGAGTTGATTCAAATGTTCGAGACACGAATCCACCATGAGTGAACTGCGCGCAACATTTCAAAATCGTCGAAAAACAAAAGCTGTGTGAAGTCGAGAAAAGCCGGTTTCATCTGGCATCAGACACGCAAGTTGCGGTCGATTCAACGTTCCCGCAGCGGGAACATTTTCCAGAGATGAGGCAGCAGACTCCTAGAGTCGCCAAACCTGCGTCTGAGCACACAGGGGCTGTGAAGAGAGAAAGTCAGGGGGAGAAGCACCGTCTGAGAAGCGAGAAAATGATTCGTCGAAAGCTGTTGAGCAAACAGAATCGCTCATCACTGGTAACCACATCACAAACGAAATCTGCGATGCGAGAACATCACCGCTCTCGTTTGAAACAAAGCGGCAATCTGTTTGGTCGCAGGTACCTTGCTGCTGCTGACTACCGCTATCATTGTCGTTTGAATCATCGGAAGCCGGAGTTTCTCGGTGTGAATGGTGGCTGTGTTCGTGATGAGAATGAGAACAGACCGACTCGTTGACCGCGATTTCCACATCCGTCTGATGCGAATCACAAGAGTGCGCGTGGTGTGCACAACATCCCAGCACTGCGTGGAGCATTACTGCGTTTGTCATCAAGATGGCGACGATGTTATGGAACATGACAAAAACGATTACGGATGGGAAAAGTAGGAAGCGGAAGCTCCCCACATCTCTTTTCTATCGGTTGACTCTCAGTTTGTCTACATGATTTTACAGAAATCATGACTCCTCACAAAAGTATAATGCAATTCGGGTGCCACTGAGGTTAGAACGACTGAATGTTGCCAGACCCTGTAAAACACTTGAAAAAGTTGGCGATCACGCGATGAATACAGTGTTCAAACTGACGAAAGTGTACTCGGTCGGACGTCAGTTATAGTGAGTCGCAAGCTGTATGAACCCAAGAATCACCGACCTGTAGGATAGGATTTTATCCTGTCTGGACAACTTGGAAAGTTGTCCTACGAGGGTGACAAACCAGACAATTGGAGCCACGCGAAGTCTCAGCAACCACAGTGAGTGATTTCTCTGCTCACGCTTTCAAGAGTCGCAAGCCATTGAAAATGACCAGCAGCGAGGCTCCCATGTCGGCACCGATTGCTGCCCATAATGATGCAAACCCTGCAAATGTGAGAACATCAAAGACCGCTTTGACTCCCAATGCGAAGAAAATGTTCTGCCGGATGATCCGGACGGTTCGATGTGAATGTTGAATGAGCCAAGGCAGACGCGACAAATCGTCCGACATGAGAGCGATGTCCGCAGTTTCGATTGCGGCATCGCTACCAGCGGCTCCCATAGCGATGCCTAAAGTTGATCGCCCCATGGCTGGAGCATCGTTGACGCCATCTCCGATCATGGCGACCTGGCCGTACTTCTCCACAATCGCCTCAATCGCAGCGACTTTGTCCTCAGGCAACAGTTCGGCATGGACCTCGTCAATACCAGCCTGCTCTGCAATGGTGTTCGCTGTCCCTTCATTGTCGCCGGTCAGCATCACCAGATGTTCGATACCTAAATCTCGCAACTCAGTCAGAGCTGACCGCGCTTCTTCGCGAATCGTGTCGGAAAGAGTGATGAACCCGCAAACGTGCTCATCGTTTCCAACGACAACGACCGTACGACCGGCTTCTTGCATTTGCTCAAGTTGCTCATGGACGTTGGCATCTTCCTGTTGGCGTTCTTCCAGATACCGATGCGAACCGAGCCAGAAAAATATGCCGTGAAAAGTGCCTCGGGCTCCTTTGCCCTGAATGATTTCAAATTCTTCTGCCTCAGGTAGAGAGAGCCCGCGTTCAATCCCCTCGGCAACAATTGCCCGTGCCAATGGGTGATTGCTGTGAGATTCCAGGGCGCCTGCGCGCGTCAAAAGTTCGCCTTCGTTATGACCGCTCATTGGGATAACATCGATGACTTTCGGCTCTCCGATGGTCAGCGTTCCGGTTTTGTCCATCGCAATTGCTTTGAGATTCGCCGGGACTTCAATGAAGATTCCCCCCTTGATTAACACACCATTCCGGGCTGCTGCTGCGAGTGCTGCGACCACGCTGACCGGAGTCGAAATGACCAACGCACAAGGGCAGGCGATGACCAATAACACGAGTGATCGATAAACCCAGTCCGCCCATTCTCCTCCGAACAGCAGCGGTGGAACGAGTAATACCAGAATCGCAGTCACCAACACGACCGGCGTGTAAATGACCGCAAATTTCTCAACCCATTTCTCTGACGGCGCACGACGCGATTGTGCATCACCGACCAGTTTGATGATTCGAGCCAACGTTGTATCGCTGGCAGGCTTGGTGCTCTCAATTTCTAAAGTGCCATCACCGTTGATGGTTCCGGCGAAAACTTCGTCGCTTGGTTCTTTAGTGACAGGGACACTTTCTCCAGTAATCGGTGCCTGGTTCACCGAACTCATTCCTTTTCGCACAACTCCATCGAGCGGGATTTTTTCCCCAGGGCGAACGGTGATGCTGCTGCCAACGGCAATGTCGTTGGGCGAGACTTCTTTGAGTTCACCATCTGCCTGTCGAACTCGCGCAATCGGTGGGGTGAGGTCCATCAGCGCTGCAATGGCTCTGCGTGCCCGACCGACACTCCATGATTCCAGCAACAGTGATAATGAAAACAAAAACGCTACGGTCGCCCCTTCGAACCACTCACCAATCCCCACCGCACCGACAACAGCAATCGTCATCAGCAGATTCATGTCCGGTCGCAACGAGATCGCAGACCGCCACGCTTTTGGAGCCACCATCCACAAGCCAGCGAGAATACCAATGAAATAAAGCAACATCGAAAAGACCGGAACACCTTCCGCGATTCCCATTCCTTCCGAACCAAGTGCGTCTCCAAGCTTCCCGGCGAATACTGCATGAGAAAGCAGCCCGGATAGTCCAAACACCCCGCTGACCGCAGTCAGAATGGACCGTTTGTTGTGTGACCAGAAGCTGCCTTCCTCAACAGTATCGACTTCATCTTTCCAAATCTCTGCCTGCATTCCAGTCCGTGCGATGGCAGCGATGATCTCAGTTGCCTGAGTGTCGCTGACTTCTTGCTCGACAATCAATTTTCCATTGAGAACATCGAACCGCAGACGATCTTCGGACTCGACGATGGGCAGAAGTTCTCGCTTGAGAACAATCACTTCTTCGACGCAGTCCATTCCATTGATCTGAAGTTGTAGCGGCATGATCTTTCTCTGGTTCTATTCAATTCGAGTCATACTGAACGACTGTTGCTACATGCTGTTCAACGCCACACACTCCCACCCGGTGATCCACCGGGGGGAGGGAGTAGAACTGAAAAAGTACTCTCCACCGGGTGACTCATCCAATGTTAAATGAGGTCGATAGAATACTTTTACTCGGTCGGTTCTGGT
>JAJDEL010000751.1 GCA_029259835.1 Planctomicrobium sp.
GCGAAGAGTTACTAGGAGAGGCACTCCGCCCCGGCGGATCTTCGATTGGGACTGGGTACTTGGCATTCGGGAAAAGAAATAAAATCAAGAGAACGAATCGAGCCCCGCGTGGAAACGCGGGATTTTTCTCAGGCAGTCAGAGAATCATTCAATTTCGAGGATTGCCTTCGCGCAATCATCCAGCACCTTCTGCATTGTGCGCGGATTCATCGCGCGGCTCATCTTGGTGGTATTCACCTGAATCGTGAGGGTGAGGTTGTCGTTTCAATCGCCGCGTCCAAAAGCGTCTTTCAATGGCGTCGTGACGTCCCAATTCTCGCATTCGATCCAGCCACTTCTTTCGAGTTTTTTCGTCTACTGATTCGACCATGCCGAACATCGTTTCGTACACAGGTTTGATTCCGCAGAACTTGAGAATGTTTCGTTCCAGACTTTTCAGACTGTGGGCCCCGAAGTACCACCGATAGGCGGCAACCGGCATGCCCATCGTGACCACAACTCGCGCTGATCTTCCGGTCAGCAGCTTTCGCGGATAACCCTGATCGTTATAGTCTAGGGCGATTTCCGGACGAAACACTTGCTCAATTAAACCCTTGAGCATCGCTGGCATTGTTCCCAGCCAGAGCGGATAGATCAGTGTAATATGATCCGCCCAGATAAGGTTTGCCTGCGCTTCACTCAGGGTTTTCGGTGTCCCTTTTGCTCCCAGCTGCCACTCTGTTTTTGTTGAAAGCAGGGGGAATTCGAGTTTTGCAACGTCAGCTTGTCGCACAATTGCCATTGCGGAGCTAGCCCCTTCTGAGTAAGCGTCAGCCAATGCGGAACAGAACGTCGCGTCCGAAGGATCTGGGTGCCCCTGCACGATATAGATGTGGTGTGTCATCACGTTTTCCCATAACTATTTCTGTGAGCCGTATGCCGTGACAGAATTGACTACCGTCATCAAATCATTTCATTAAAATTGGAAGAGTTTGAATTCGTCGCAATGGCCTGTGCGATCGCCTGTTCGAGGTCAGACATGCTGAAAGGTTTTTTCAAGACAACCGCACGGTTCACTTTTTCGGCAGTCACATCTTCGAATCGGTTTTCAGTGACATAAACTGCAGCCACTGGATGGCGGGAACGAATTAGTTTGACAGATTCCGGACCACTTAGTCTTTGTAAATCGACATCACAAACAATGACATGAGGCATCGATTGAAAACAGTGTTGCACCAACTCTTCGCCGTTTTCAAAAATTCCAACAATCTGATATCCCAAGTGAGGAAGCACTTTTTGATAATACTCCCGCAGTTCAGCTTCATCCTCGGCAACAGCTACGCAAAATGGTACTTCAGCCTGCTGGGACTCAGGTGTCTCGGTCATGGCAGCGCACTCTCCCGCGAACCAACACTCACAACCAAACGAACTCGATAAGGCCCCCCCCGACCCCATTTTGCTCCGGTTCTCTCAAAGTTATGCCAGGGTCTCATTCATAAACTTTCGGCAAAACAACAGTGCCAGTCGCCATGAATTCCAAGCGTCATGATCCTTCAAAAGTCGACTGAAACCGCATGCGTTGTTCGGGGAATACATAAAACAATCTCTGCCCCCGAATCGAATGCATTACGCGCCGTAACACACCCCCCATGGGCAGCAACGATCCCTTTTGCAATTGCCATGCCAAGGCCTGTTCCTGCTCGTTTGGAAGTAAAGAAAGGATCGAAGATTTTGTCGATTTGCTCTGTTGAAAGCCCTGGCCCATTGTCACGCACGGAAATTTCGATTGCAGGTTGCAGGTTCAATTCAGTATCGCGGCAATTGACGTCAATCTGCCCAGGATTCGGACACGCGGAAATGGCGTTTTCAAAGATATTGCGAAACACCTGGCGCATTGCGAACTCATCAATGTCACAGAGTGTGTCAGCAGAGCGCACACTCTCATTAAATTGGATGAGCTTGTCTGGATGCGAAATTTCTAACTCATTCCATACTTGAGACCACTGATCCGCAAGGTCACTTTCCTGGATTTCAAGATGCAGTGGAGCGGAAAAATCTCGCACTTCGCCAAATAAGTGATGGACCTCTGCGAGTGCCTGCTGTGCGCGAATTGCCAGTTTGAGCAACTCTGGTTGCTGCTGTAACTCAAGCGAGAGCAGCTCAAGATTTGCCTGTCCTCGCTGCAAAGCGTTTCGACTTTCGTGAGCCAGGCCAGTAAAGCTCCGACCAACCACTGCCAACCGTTCCATCTGCTCGGTGCGCTCAGAAGTTTCTTGGTCCGATTCTGAAAAACAAGCTCGAGCGTCCAATTGAAACTGCTTGCTGCGTCGCAGCCGATCCGACCTACGAGTGCTACGACTATTGTGCTTTCTACGACCATCATGTTCTGCGATCATTGGAGTCATCGTCACTGTCCTTGGAAGGGGAGTAGGAATGTGATTTAAGATGATCGAAGAGTAAATATTCGAATAGGTATTCGCAGTCCAAAAAATCACTGAATGATGCTCAGGAATTGCAGAATCACGGTGTCAGGAAATTCCTGACACCGTGATTCTATTGGGTTTTGTGGTGACTCCGGGACGTTTCAAAATCAACCGTTTTCCAGAACCCATTGTGTCGCATTATGTGTGAGTTCGGCCAAGGATTCGACGCCCAGTTTTGACTTAATACGGGCGCGATAGGTCTCGATCGTTTTGGGACTTAATTTCATTTGGTCCGAAATTTCTTTCGTCGTGAGACCGTGGCCGATCAGTTGGTAGGTTTCCAGCTCGCGATCAGAAAGTTCTTCCACGGGCGATGCCTGCACGCTCTTCTTCCCCTGCACCATACGATGGAGCAAAACATCGGACATCTCGGGACTCAAATAGACCTTGCCCGATAAAACACGATGTATGGCGGTGACGATTGACTCAGAAGCAGACTGTTTGTTGACATAACCCATCGCGCCTGCACGGAGCGCACGGTCTGCGTACAACGAATCCTCATACATCGACCAAACGAGCATCAGCGGGGGATTTGGTCGATTCTTAAGCATCTCGATGAGATTTAGTCCGCTTCTGCCCTTCAGCGAGACATCGATAATTGCGAGATCGGGAGTCGTCTCTTCAACAACGCGCAACGCCTCCTCGATGTCAGCTGCTTCACCGCAAACTTCCAAACCGGGTTCGCTATTGATGCGGATCGCCAGGCCTTCACGGGAGATTGGGTGATCATCGACAATTACGATTCTGCCCATCA
>JAJDEL010000752.1 GCA_029259835.1 Planctomicrobium sp.
TTCCTCACCATGGCATTCGTAGCAGCGTTCTTTGAAGATCGGCTGGATTTCCTTGACGAAATCAATTTCGGCAAATGCAATCGGTGTGTGAAGCGTGACGAAGAGAAACGAGAGCAAAGTGAGTCGATTCATAATATTTCACCGGAATGATGTGTTTTCTTTCAGGCTTTCTTTATTGCTATCAGTGAGATCCAAGAACAAAAAGAAAGCCCGCTCCATGTTTTAACATGTCACGGGCTGGATCAACAACGGTAGATCACATTCGGTGACACAGCGTCTTACATCCCAGCTCTGAGTGCATCGAGGTGGCGGCAGAAGTGGTCGGCGAGGACTTCTTTGTATGTCTCTGGATGAGATTCAAGAACCGAATATACAGCTGGCCCAAATTCTTCGCTTGTCAACACGGAACCGAACGTGCAGTGCAGGATCTGTCGACCAGGTTCCGTGAATCCAAGTCCTTGCGGGACGTCTTGCCAGCGTTCAAGGTAGACTTGTTCGAGTTTCGTCGCATCGAGATCAGCCGCAGGTGGAACAGCGGCGTTTGTGGCGGAAACGTGGTAGGTTGCCTTGTCTGTGTCGTAACGTTCGCGGGCGAAATTGACGATACGGCGGAAGAGTCCTTCGTCGTGCCGGGCAACGACGCGGATTGCTTCCAAGTAACTCGTGCCAGCGGTTTTGACATGAAAAAGTCCTTTCGTCGCGCGAGCAAGTGCCGTGTACATCGAAATCTTGTCCGATCCGGAATGCAAGCTCAATTTGTAAGGACCGAGTAAATCTGCAATCGAAGCGTGGTCGTTCAGAGAGGCTTCAAGAGCGTCGACACTTCCTTTGTAATCGACTCCTTTTTCCAACTCACCAATAAATCGAGGAGCGAGACTGACAAGTTTCATCCCACCTTTGATGCATTGATCAGCGATGATGTAGTGTTCCGCGAGTGTGGTCGGTTGGTCTGTTTCGTCGACAGACAGTTCGATTTCGTAATCTTGTCCGGCGGATTCGTTCACCGATTTGATGTGATCACCAAGATCCAGTGCCCGCTGAATTGCGGCTCCATACTTGACCGCTGCTCGCATGCAGGCTTCTTCAGTTAAGTCGATTTGGTTTCCTGTTGGGAGCTGGATTGTGTCATTGAGATACTCTCCATACCACGGAGCGGTTTCTTGTGCGGATTCAAATTTTTCTCGAAGCATTGTTTCATCGTAATCGTCCGCTTTTTGATCGACATCGCCAGACGGATCGATTGTGAAGAAAGTAAAGCCAACTGCTGCGGTAACGTCAACATCCTCTGGTGTTTTTAGATGGTCGGCATCTGCTCCGATGGGACCGGTCCAGCCTTCGGAAGCGGCGGCGGTCATCGCATCGTCCATGACATCCTCAGGCGTCCGGTTCGTTCGAAACATTTCGCGAATCGATTGTTGCGGGTAGATCGGAGCAATCCCCTCCCCTGACCGATTCATCGATTCAACATGACCAGGAGTTGCTAGGCCGATTCGGTCTCCAAATCCAAAACTGGGAGAGAGGCCAAGAGTAACGCATTTTTGTGGAGCAGGCATGATTTCAATTTTAACTTGTTGGTGTTTAATGTTCGTTGCACAAAACTTGTTTTGCCGTTCACTTAAAGTGAACGGTTGACGGTTTGACTACTCAAAGGACTTCAATCACCGCTTTAATTACACCGGAATCCGGTTTCGTAAACGTTTCGAATTCATCGATCACGGTGTCAAAAGTCGTTCGGTGTGTGATCCAGGGATTTGTGTTGATAGTGCCATCTTCGATGAGTCCGATGATTCTTTTGAAATCGGAGGGCATCGCGTTACGGGATCCTTTGATTGTCATTTCAGGCTTATGCAGAATTGGATGCGCAAAGGAAATTTCCGACGTAGTAATGCCGACGTAAACCATCGTGCCGGTGTGGGCGACGTAGTTCAAGGCATTTGCCATGGACCGGTTGTTGCCGGTGGCGTCGGTGACGACAGCGAATTTGTCGCCGCTTGTGATTTCCTGAACTTGCTCAGCGTCGCTGCCATCGCCTTTGAACTGAATTGTGTGCGCAACATTGTAAGTCTGCTTCACAAAGTCGAGACGTGACTCAACCATATCCATCACGGTCACGCTTGCACCGGTGAGTCGTGCAAACTCAAGAGTTGCCAGACCAATCGGTCCAGCTCCGATAATCATGATGTGATCGTTTTCTTGCGGATTGCCGCGATCATTCGCGTGGCAACCAATGGCGAGCGTTTCGACCAGAGCGAGTTGCTCGTAAGAAAGATTCTCTGATGAATGAAGTTTGTCCGCACGGATCAGGAACTTCTCACATAATCCACCATCGACCATGACACCGATGACATTGAGCTTCTCGCAGCAGTTCCCGCTCCCCTTGCGGCACGCATAGCAGTCTCCGCAATTCATGTATGGCTCCACACTGCACCGGTCACCAATCTCGACATTTTCGACCCCTTCACCAACGTTTAGGACTTCGACCCCCAATTCATGTCCTGGAATTCGGGGATAGCTGAAGAATGGCATCTTACCGAGGTAGCCGCTGTAGTCCGTGCCGCAGATTCCCATGCGATGCGTCCGGACTAACGCCTGCCCTGGTCCCGGCGCTTCCGGCTCCGAGACATCGACATGCGCGAATCGCTTCGGTTCTTCGAGTCGAATTGCTTTCATTCTTGTTTCCCTGATGCTTTGTGTACTTGAATCTGCGTCTCTCTGCGAAATCTGCGGACACAATTTAGAATCCGCAGATGACGCAGAATTATTGGCGTTACGGAGTCTGATCAAAGGTCAGTTGACAGTAATTTCTGTACGTGATTCACAAGCTCCGCGTCTGGCACTTCGGACTGATTTCCACTTTCCAGATCTTTGACGGTCCAAACTTCTTTTTCGAATTCATCTGATCCAGCTAGGACAATAATTTGAAAGCCTTTTCGGTTTGCGTATTGAAATTGCTTTTGGATTTTCTTTGCCTGCGGATAGACCTCCGTCGCAATTCCGGCTGCTCGAAGTTTTCGTCCGACGCTTAAGTATTCGCCGACTCGGTCTTTGTTGAACATTGCAACCATGACTTGCGCTGGTGTGGATGCTGAGTCGACGAGTCCGAGTTCCTCCATCGCTGCCAAAAGTCGATCCAGACCCAGGCTAGCACCAACGCCCTGCAATTTTTCTTTCGTGAAAAGTCCGGCAAGGTTGTCATAGCGACCGCCGGAGCAAACGCTGCCGATGCTTGGTAGGTCGGTGAGGAATGTTTCGTAGATGGTTCCGGTGTAATAGTCGAGTCCGCGTGCTATCGAAACATCCAGGGCGACGCGGTTCTCTGTGATTCCTGCCATTTGGCAAACCTGAAATAACTCGCGAAGTTTCTCGACCCCTGATTGACCGCGATCATTGCCATCTAAAAGTGTTTCGACTTGAGATAGAATCTCCGCTGGCGTTCCTTCAATTTCTGCGAACTTAAGAACTTGCTCGGCGCTTTCGCTTGCGACTCCCACGCTTTCGACCATCTCTTTAATGACTTTGTCACGTCCGATTTTGGGCAGCTTGTCCAATGCTCGAAGAACGCCAACGGATTGTTCAACCACTCCGAGTTTCTCCAATAAGCCATTCAGGAGTTGTCGGTGGTTGATGCGAATTGTGAAACGTTCGAATCCGATGGCTTCCATTAAGTCGTGAATCACGAGTAGAGTTTCGATGTCAGATGCGTTCGCATCGGTGCCGATGGTGTCAAAGTCGCATTGTATGAATTCGCGGTAACGTCCTTTCTGCGGCTTTTCCGCTCGCCAGACATTGCCAATGTGATACCGTTTGAACGGCGTCCCGAGTTTTCCGATGTGCTGAGCCGCAAACCTTGCGAATGGGATTGTCAAATCGAACCGCATGGCGACATCGCGGTCTCCTTGATCTTTGAAACGGAAAAGCTGCTTGTCGGTTTCGTCGCTTCCTTTGCCGAGCAGGATTTCGCTGTACTCCAAAGTTGGAGTATCGATAGGAGTGAAGCCGTAGCTGCGGTAGACCTTGCGTGCGATGTCCATCAGGTGTTCGCGGGCCATCATGGATTCCGGAAGGGAATCACGAAAACCTTTGAGTGTTTGCGGTTTGATCAATTTTTCAGACACAGGATCAGTCGTTTTTTCTTGAATGACAGGGACACGCAGCACGATTAGTTGATCGTTCAACCCAAGAGCGGCAAAGAGACTTCCAACGCAGAGACCGGAGCTGAGGAGAACTCTCGACCCTTTCTTGGTGGGAAGATGGCTTGGGTGTATTCCCAGATTTGTTCTGGTGTTTCGAAGAACATTTCGTACAAAGCATCGTCTTCGTACTCGCAGTTGTCGGTTGTGTAGTCGCGACAAATTTGCGGACGCACATCATAGATGCCGCAACGATGGTCCTCTTGCAGATGCTTACAATCGGCATAGACCATCAGGAACCAGGTGCCATCTTCAACAAAGATTGCTACACGACCATGAAGTAGAAACCAGCGAAGATAGTCGAAGTCTTGACGCTTTTTCGGTTTATCAATCGGGAACGCAAAGTAACGACAGCATTTTGCTGTGCAATACGAACAAAGCACTTCTCCTGCTTTGAGGTCTTCACGTCGCTTTTTGATTTTCTTTGCCATCGTGGCATCTTCCTGTGATTAACTGAAGGAATGGCGAGAGTTTAACCATCCATCGATTTGTCAGTGGTCGGTCATCATACCGGGTCGTTTGAAAGATCGGGAGCCAACCACATTCACATTTGCAGGAATTCGGGCGATGAGTATCACCCGCATCGATATGATTTGATGTGAGTTTGTGAATAGGTCACTGTGATCGAGAGAGCCATTTGTCGAGAAACTCGAATGTCTCGACACCGTGGATTTCGTGTGGACCATCAAATTCTTCGATGGTAATTCGATCCATCTGGTTCAGGTGATCTCGAATTTTCTCTGTTTGCTTCCATGCGTAAGCGGTCCATTCTGGAGTTGTGATTCCATCTCGCCGACCGAATTCAATACAGACAGGGCGCGGACTCGCCATGGCAATCAGTTCAGGATGCGTGAATCGATTCAGGCAATTCCAGCTGTACATATCTTCGTCTGGATGCCGGAGATAACTGGTATTGAGTTCATCGGAAGTGATCTTGGTTCGCCAATCGTTGAAATTGCCGGAGACAATGCTGAGTGAGAGACGCTTGATGAGCGGCGTCATCCAGATCGCGGAATAGCCGCCGTATGAGAGACCGTAATAGCCGATTCGATCATTGTCGACGTATGGCAAGGATTCCAGGAAATCGATTACTCGTTCTGTCTTAGCGATGGGCATGGCGAGTCGCATCATCCCCACCGTATTGGCTTGCCGCATTTGCCGGGTCACTTGCTCGGATGGGCTGTAGTGCATCAGCATTGGGGCGAAGACGACATATCCTTTCTCGGCGAGCTTTCGACCGTATTCGTGATAGGCTGTGTCCCCTTTCATTTCCAGACCGGTGATTTTTTCAGGCGAGCCACCGAAACCATGCTGGCAGATCACCGCTGGCTGTTTTCCATTTAACCTCAATGGAACTAGAAGATTTCCATAAACGCTGACTCCGTTGACGACATTAATCGTCACGCGATACGCGCGATACTTTTCTGTCGTGAGGACCAGTTCGCTTCGTACTGTTCTGGGTGTTCCGTCGTCTGGCACGATCCCAACCATTTTCTGATAGTCCTTCAGCATTGCTTTCTGGATGACTGGAAACTGACTGGAAGGTTTTTCAAGAATCTTCCAGCGCGCATAACGCTTCGCTTCGCTAGCGTCGATTTGTCGACGCAGCCAGCATAATCGTTCTTCGAAGTGTTTGTTTCGAAATTCTTGTGCTTGTTCATCATCAAATTCAAAACTAAGAGAAGCCGCCTCCTCGGTTATTGATGCTTTACTTTCTCCTTTAATAATACTCAGGTGTGGACTCACTGAGAGACCATCAAAGAATCGTTTTGCCCTTTGTACTTCCGTGTCGAAGTTTGTTCCTTGAGTCAGGAATTCGGAGGATGCTTCAAGCGTCAAAGGACGAGGTGCGATCAATGCCGCTAGTTCTGCATCTCCAAACTCCAATAACTGGTTTCGCAGACGGCGATCAACCGGTTCCGTCCAGCATCGATTTCGGTTGTCGAAATAGTCGACGACTTTCGCCTCAGAGATCCGTTTATCCAGAGCCGCCGACATGAGGGCCGTCATGCCCCCCTGCCCTTTGCCTAGAACCGAAATTTTCGAAGGATCAACTTCTTTGTGTTGAGCAAGAAACTCGACCGCTGCCAGGGTGTCCTGCACGTCCAGCCCTGGCATTGTTCGACCGACGACGTACCCCAAGCGATAGAGGATCGCGCGGCGGTCTTTTTTACGGGTTTTCTCGCAGTACGGATGATCGACTAATCGCTCAATAGATTGCTGCAAGTAGACGATTGAACCTTGCGAAAGCAAAGTCGTCAGCCACACGGAAGCTCC
>JAJDEL010000753.1 GCA_029259835.1 Planctomicrobium sp.
TGCCATCGCCGTCGCCATGACAAGTGTCCCGTCTCGAAGAAAAGCTCTTCGTCCAATTTGTGTGTAGTCGTCGTTGTTCGTCATATTCACTCCTGTCTGTCTTGATTTTTTTGTAGGGCAGGGGCCTCCCTGCCATTGGACTTAGATTTATAGCAACTTCAAAGCTCACATGCCCACGCTGCTGCACGACGTGGGCATGGTACACGTTTCGTGGTAGGATCACGGCAAAGATTTTCCCAACGTGATTATTCACTTCGTAGCGATCATTTTTCAAAACCCTGCAAGCAATTCATTCAATCTTGGAGTTCCTAATGAATCGTGTGTTGTTCATAAACGGCTATTCTGTTGTAGCTTTCGCCTGTGCCGTATTGGTGTTCAGTGCTCGTTCACTCACGGCGGCGGAGGATTGGCCGGAGTTGCCGGTTAAGAATACGACGGTTTCGATTCCGGCACAGGAGTGGCCTCAGAAACCTGGACCACGGGCTGTGGAAATTTCGATTCATTATCCGGATGGGTCGCTGGGTAGTGTGACTAAGTCGACGGGGCTGATGTTGACGTTGCATAACTGGGGCGGGACGAATTGTGCCGGGACGGCGAATCCAGATGCCTTGGCGAAGCGGCTCAATGTGGTCGCGATTTGTGTCAACTATCTGCAAAGCGGTCGCAAGGCATCTGTTGAAGACCCAGAACCGTATGATTTTGGGTATCTGCAAGGACTTGATGCCTTACGTGCGCTGTGGTTTGTGTTCGATGGTTTGAATCAAAAAGAATTGACATTCGATTCAGGCCGCATCTTCGCAACCGGTGGATCCGGCGGAGGCAACGTGACGCAGATGGTGAATAAGCTCGCTCCAAGAACATTTGCCTGCGTGATCGATATGTGTGGCATGGCGAAACTCAGCGACGACGTAGCGTTCAACTTGCCCGGCGGTAGCGGGTTGAATGCTCGCTGGAGTCAAGACCCGAACAGCCCGAACTACTTATCACCGGCGGCGCAAGAAATTCGTTTCATCGGGAATCCTTCGCATCTGAAGGTTATGAGAACTCTAAAGAACGAATGCAAAATCGTCGTTGTCCATGGCGTTGACGATGGAACTTGCCGGTTCGAAGAGAAGCAGGAACTTGTTAAGAATATGCAGGTAGCCGGTCTTGATGTGGAACCTCACTTCATCACGAAAGAGGATCTCGATGGTAAGGTCTTTACGAGCAGCGGGCACGCGCTGGGCAACCGCACGGAAATCGTTTTTCAGGTTGCTGGCAAGTACCTTGAAGCGGGTCACTTTGGAACAACACGCCGACGAAGTAGACCATCAAACTTCGAAACACCAGCATCAACGGTGATCTACCCGGTGGCCGGTGGTGAGTACATTATTTCATATGCTGCCGGTTATCCTGTTGCTTCTTTCGTAGCGAAATAGACCCAGTTCGAGCAGTTGTTGAATGTTTGAGTGAAATCCGGACACTGTGTTGTGCGTGAGGAGTGTATCCTGTTCTGAGTCTCATTCACTTTTAAGATATTTGTCATACCATGCGAGTGAGCGTTTGAACCAGTCGATCTGGTGGGCGCGTTCGTTGTACCCGTGGCCTTCTCGCGGGTAGACGACCATTTCGGTTTCGACATCTAGCATTCGCAGCGCTTTGTACCATTGCTGTCCTTGACTGATTGGAACACGGATGTCCTTTTCTCCGTGGATGACAAGAGTTGGTGTCTGGCAACGTTCGACGAAAGTCAGCGGCGAAAATTTCGCGATCAGCTCTCGTTCTGTAAGTACATCGCCTCCATAGAAGCTGTTGTAAGCAGGTGTCGCGTCGCTGATCAGCGTTTGACTCAGAACGTCAGTGATACCTGCGTCAACAATCGCTGCTCGAAATCGATTGGTTTTGGTCGTTGCCATGGCTGTCATGTAACCGCCATAGCTTGAACCGCCAATGCCAAGTCTATTTGGATCGGCGATTCCCTGATCCACTAATGCGTCTACTCCTGACATGATGTCTTCAAAATCTGCTCCACCTGTGTCGAGATAGTTGGCCTCTGCGAATTTCCAGCCTTGTCCCATGGAACCGCGAAAGTTTGGCAAGAAAACAGCGTACCCATGCGTTGCCAGATATTGAGCAAGGGTTGATCGATAGCCCAGCCAGCCTGTCCAACTGAATCCAAACGGGCCTCCATGAATGATCGTCACCGTAGGATTCAGGGTGCCCGGCTTGTAGCCGGGAGGAGTCACCAGAACGCCGTAGAGATCTTGATCGTCGTTTTTGTTCTTCCAGTGAATTTCGCGGACCTTCCCGAACTCAATTTTTGACAACCATGGATTAAGATTCGTCAGTTGCTTCTGCTTTCCATCTTGTAAGACCACTAGCTCGGGTGGGTGATCGAAACTCTCGGCACCGAAAGCAATAGTTTTCTTGTCACGGCTCGCACTCCAATTCCTAAAATTCATGATGGAGTCGCTATGCTGCCGAATCTCAAAATGACTTGCAGGTTTTCCAGTTTGCAAGTGGCTGACATTTACGGATCCAAGTCTGCAACGAGTTTTGTCAGCGTATTGAACCCAAAGATGTGAAGAGTCTCGCGACCATTTGATGTTGTAGAGTGGAGTTCCTCGCGCTTCGAGTTTTTCCAGAGGGTATTGCACGTCTCCGCCTGCGGCTGGGATAGCTGCCAGACGGTAGGCGGCAGATTTTCGCCCTGGCAGGCTTTCCGAAAAGAGGATGAACTCGCCGTTCGTTGACCACGACATTTCTGGTGTCCAACGCTCAGTCTTTTTGCTGAGCGTGCGCACGATCTGCTTC
>JAJDEL010000754.1 GCA_029259835.1 Planctomicrobium sp.
AGTTGTGGGCCTCTGCGACATCGAAATTTTTATTGCTGCTCTCGCCGAGAAGTTGGTGAGTCACTTCGTGGAACATCGTTTCGCGATTTGATTCTGCTTTCTCTGGATCATCGTCGTGATAGAAAAACGCTGTTCGTTCGCGGGGTAGATAGAAACCGGTCGCAATCGCGTTCTCCTGTTTTTTCGCTTTCAAGGCATTAACGAATTCTTCTCGATTCTCGAAGTAGTAGATGCGATGCCGATTTTGAGAAATTCTCCTGAAAGCCGCTGCCCCGTTAAACAGTCTCTGCATTTGCTGCGGTGTGCTAAAGAACGCGGCGTACTCTCTCATAAAGAAACGATGGAATTCTTCCAGTTGCCGTCCGATTTCTACTCCCTTCTCCAGCGAATGGTTTGTCTTGATCGAAAAATGCTCTGTTTCGACTTCCCAACCATTTCTGAAATCACTTCGCAGCGCTGCTTCTTTTTCCACTGACATCCAACGACCGTTGAAGTACCGTTCTCCCGATTCGTATCGCTCAACATTCCTGGCTGGGATCCAACCAAATTCAGGATGGTCAAAAAACTTGCGAATTCGCATTGTTCGCGAAAAGAGAGTTGTCCATTCTGTATCGTAACGCACGTACCCGAGCAATTTACGGCCTTGCTCGTGATCCGGAGAGTGGTACACGAGTTCACGAATGAGCCGATACGCAAAACTCGCGTGATTTTTATCAATCGCCCTGCCTGCCAAGCGATAAAGTTGAAGAGCGTAATCGTCTTCCAACTTCGACAATTTCGTGCGCCATTGAGCTTCGATGGGTGCCATTTGCTTTGGCAAATCAGGCAAGACGTGAGTCGGCAATTGATCGTAATCAATTACTCCCTCATCGGCAGGCATTGCCCGCTTGCGAATGCGTGCCGCGTCGGTAAGGAAGCTGTTCGCCTCACAAAAGTCAGCCAATTCATTCATTTCCCTGGCGAACTGGGAGTGCAGCTTCGTGTACTGATCATTGAGTAACCGAAGGCCGGGCTTCTCTGCTGCCGCAAAGACAGTCACCGAACAAAAAGTGATCAAGATGATTGCCGAAGTTCGCAGGCAAGGCGTGATAATTGTCATAACCCGATTTTACTCCACATCAGCATTTACGAAAAGAGGACTCTGGACATCTGCTGGCAGCCTGGACAAGCGGGAGAGATAGAGTTCCTGAGCAATCAACTCTCTTAAAAAGCAGCCAACCAAACGAATCTAAAATGGTCGCATTCACTGGCAAACGTGACATTCTGGCGAACACTCTGGAACGGACAGGGACTGGGTCTCTGTTGTCAGCGACGATTGGGCAGTGGAATGGACTGGTTGTTTTTAATTACCACCGGATTGGTGACCCTTCTGAGACGTTGCTGGACCATGCGTTGTTCAGCGCAACTGCTACGGAATTCGATCAGCAAGTTCGATTTCTGAAACGAAATTTCGATGTCATTGGCGTCGCCGATCTTCCCAGAGTTTTACACGATTCGTCAGCTCGTGCGGTGATGATTACCTTTGACGACGGATACATCGACAACTACGAAATCGCGTTTCCGATTCTTCAGCAGCACGATGCGGCAGCTCTCTTTTTCATTGCGAGCGGCTATCTCGATGATCACCCAGTCGCGTGGTGGGATGAAGTTGCCTGGATGGTCCGCACAAGCGGACTTCGGCAACTGTGCTGGGAGAAGCATTTCCCGCAGTCACTTTCGTTAGAAAATGAAGAGTCGACTCGGCGGACGATTCGAGAAATTCTGTTGAAGCTGAAATCGATTCCAGAAGAAAACGCCGACAACTTTCTCATTCAACTCGGAGAAGTGACCGGAACCGGACGCTGTCCGTGCGAAGTTTCTGATCAACTCTGGATGTCCTGGGACATGGTTCGCGAGATGGACCAATCCGGAATAGATTTCGGCGGGCACACAGTCAATCATCCGGTGCTTGCCAACTGCGATGTCGATCGACAGCGGATGGAAATTTCAAATTCCAAACAACGTATCGAAGCAGAGCTCGGGCATTCGATCACGACATTCAGCTATCCGGTCGGACAGCGAGATTCGTTCACAGAAGAAACGAAGAAACTGCTCGAACAGGCCGGCTATGAATGGGGTTTCAGCTTCTATGGTGGATACTGCCCTGCCTCGCAGTTCGATCCATACGACTTAAAACGCATGCCAGTCGAGGAACGCGTTCATCAGAATTTGTTCCGTTCGATTGCCAGACTGCCGCAGTTTTTTGCGAAGAAATAATGACGTAAAGCCGGTTCCACCGGTCCTATTTCTACTTCTTCGGCAGCGCTTTCTCAATCGCGGCGACGGCTTGCTTGGCGAGTGCGAGGGAACCAGCTTTTGTGAAGTGGACGTTCGCCTTGAGCATCAGTTGGTCTATCTGTGGTTTCACAAATGAGTATTGATCGTCAGTTGGGATGTTGTGCTGATGCATAATTTTTGCGGCGACTGCGTTGTACTTCACTGAATCGCCCACGACGCGACCTGCGGCACCTTCTGGAACTGGTGTTGTGTTCCGCCAAATCAGTTTCGCTTTAGTTTGCTCTAATCGCTCAACGAGCTTCGTCAGGTTCTTCTCGTATTCAGCCAGTGGAACTTGTTGCTTTCCTTGATCTGGAGCAACGAGTCCACCCTTCTTGCTGATGTACTTCAAGTCGTGCAGTCCCCAGTTGAAGTGAATGACGTCCCACTTCGAATCTCCCAGCCAGGCGTCAATACTTTGCAGACCACGCGTTGTTGGACCACCATTTGTCGGAATGCGATGAACATTCGCTTTTCCTTTCAAGAAGTTTTGAACATCGACGGTATACCCAATGGAAATCGAGTCACCAATCAACAGAACGCGAGGCAATGCCGGATCGTCAACAACTTTTGCAAACGCAGGGTTGGGGGCTCTCTTTTTCTTCTGGGCGAACCCGGTCTCTGTCATCGTTGTCACACTGATAATTCCGACTGCGAAAAAAAGTTGTACCGTCTGCAATGACATTGTGATGTCCTTATGAGGGATGTGATGTGGCTGGATTTTGATTTGACATCCTCTTCAAATCCGTCAACAAGTGTCGTGAAACGGTGAAGAAATGTCGTGTGGAGTATTCAATTCTAATGAAGTTTGAAGCGAAGACTCCACTGACAAGCGAATAATGTTGCTCCAAGGTGATTCTATGAGTAGAATTAGCCGCCTTGTTATGAGGTGGACGAAGTCTCTTGGAGCGAGACCCCCTTTTAGTTATGCCGTGATGGCTAAGGAGCGTGCAAGGTGATCCGGGCGCGTCATACTTCTGCCCCCACTACCACCGCGAGCGGTGGCACCAACGGAATTCGCGTTGGTTCCTCGTCAGCGATGCAGGCTGCGGTCTTGGCTTTGAACCGTAACTACATGGCGATTCACGTCATCTCTGTTCGCCGCGCGTTCTGTCTGCTGTTCAAAGAATTGGCCGATGTCATTCATGTTGAGAACGGCCAATACTTCACGTACGACTTCGAAGGCTGGCGCGAGTTCAGTGAACTCAAGACGGAACTGGGTGAAGATCGGAATGACGAAGATTGGATTCGAGCCGTCAATTTCGACATTCAAGTCCCGCGCGTCATCCGGCTAACATCGTACAGCCGCCTGCCGAAAAATGCAGTGAAGTTCAATCGTCGGAATATCTTCCTGCGAGATGGTCACCGTTGCCAGTATTGCGGCAATCGGTACAGTTCGCCCAGCTTGAGTCTTGATCACGTCATGCCTAAAAGCCGCGGTGGACCTGATACCTGGGAGAACATCGTTTGCGCTTGCCTGGACTGTAACGTCAGCAAAGGGGGACGGACTCCTCAAGAAGCAGGCATGCCGCTCTTGCAGCAACCGCTCAAACCAAAGCGCAGCCCGTTGCTGAATCGACAATTGGCCCAGCCGAAATACGAAAGCTGGCGCCACTTCATTCCTCAAATTGTGGAGTAGTTTGAAGGAAATGCCATCAATTTGGGCATGCTGTGACGGCAATCCACTTAGCCCCCGGTGAATCACCGGGGGCTTTATGCAAACTGTTTAAGCTTGTGTCTCGATGTCATTTCGCTATGTAATTTTCTGAATTCTTCGCGAAATAATTCTATTCGTTCTCAAGAGG
>JAJDEL010000755.1 GCA_029259835.1 Planctomicrobium sp.
GAAGATGCTTCGAGTGGAGTCAAGAGCGTTCGTTTTGAGAATGCTGAACGAGGAAAGCTCGCTCACATGCTGCAAGGTATGGCAATCGATGGGAGCAAAGTTTCTCAGGCAAGAATCAGTTGGGCAATGAAATCAGATGACATTCGCCCAGGTCGCTCAGCGAGCGAACAGCCTGGAATTATCATGTATTTTTATGACGCTCGCCGTATTCCGATCAACCGTGTCGTGATCGGCCCTTGGCTCGCCGATCAAGCCGACTGGAAGCGATCTTCAACTGTCATCAATATTCCACGAGCCGCCAAAGAAGCCATCATTCAGGCCGGCCTCAACGGAGCGACCGGGGTTCTCTATCTCGACGAATTGAGTCTGTCTCCGGTTCGTTAGAGCCGGAAGACGATGATGGTTCAATCCGTTTCCGGTGGAACGCCCAGGGATTTTCCACCGTCAATGGTCAGCGAGGTGCCGGTGATCATTTTTGCGGCGTCGCTGGCGAGATAGAGAATCGACATCGCGATCTCTTCCGGAGAAATCATTCTATCGTGCGCTCTGGCAAGCGGGCTGGCGTAGATGAATTTTCTCACGGCGGCGTCTCTATCTTCGAATTCGCGAAGCCCTTCTTCCATAATTTCTGTATCACCAACTGGGCCGGGGCAAACGCAATTCACGCGGATACGGTCTTTCGAATGACACAGCGCCAAACTTCGTGTTAAGCCAACGACAGAGAGCTTGCTGATCGAATAAACCGGATCGTGCGCTCGTGGCAATATCCCGGCGTTGCTGGCTGTGTTGACGATGCATCCACCGCCGGATTTTTGCATGTGCGGGATCGCGAATTTGGAACCAAAGAACGCGGACTTGACGTTCGTATCGATGCAATTATCCCAGTCCTCTTCACTCACTTCCGTCACTTGCTTCACCATGATGATGCCAGCATTGTTGACAAGAATATCGAGCCGTCCGGTCGCCCCCGCGGCACCATCAATCAGTGATTGCAGTTGCGGAAGCGAAGTCACATCGCAAACCTGCTCGCGAATCCCAAGCTCTTTGAATTGCGCAGTTGTCTCTTCACGGAGTTGTATATCACCAGTAAAAACATCCGCTCCAGCTTCAGCAAGACAAACCGCGGTCGCCTTACCAATCCCACTGCTGGCCCCAGTGACTACAGCAGTCCGATTTGAAAGATCAATGTTCACTTAAAGTTCCTTCTTGTTCCGCGATGAGTAAATTCCCTTGCCAATTTTTATCTCGCCGTCCAGCCACCATCGACGGTCACCATGCTGCCTGTCATGTAGCTTGATGCGTTGCTTGCCAGAAAGATTGCTGCTCCTTGGATCTCTTCCAAGTTGCCCCAGCGATTGAGTGCAACAGCTCCAACAATGAACTTTTTCACTTCTTCAGTCTCGGCAATGGGTATGTTCATCGGCGTCAGAAACGGTCCCGGACAGATTGCATTACAAGTAATCCCTGAGCCTGCGAGTTCAAGCCCCAGACCGCGCGTCATTTGAACGACGGCTCCTTTGCTGGAAGTGTATGGCGTACGGTTCGCCAGCCCGACGAGTCCAAGCGTACTGGCAAGGTTGATGATCCGGCCGTATTTTTCTTCCTTCATATGCGGAATGACTGCTTTATTGCAAATCCATGTGCCAGTCACATTCGTGTCTTGAACCTGCTTGAACTCTTCGAGCGACAAGTCTTCAATCGCACCACGAATGTTAATTCCAGCGCTATTAATGAGAACGTCGACCTTGCCGAATTGATTCAACGTTTTCTCGACAGCCGCGTTCACCTGTTCCTCATTCGTGACATCGACGGCTAAGCCGAGAGCCTGAGTTCCGTAGCTGTTTTGAATTTCTTCAGCAGCGGCCTGTGATTCATCACCGGTTCGGCTGAGCAAAACAACATTCGCACCTGCCGAAGCCAGCCCTTCCGCCATTGCTTTCCCCAATCCTTTGGAACCTCCTGTGACAATCGCCACGCGATCAGTCATATCAAACAGCTTGATTCCAGGTAACATTCTTCATTCTCCATTGCTATTTAATTTACGACGTAACAGGTCTCGGAATTCTCTCGCAAGAACGTGAGCACTATACTGGGCCGAATCATCCGTTGTCGACAAACCATTCAAGCGATTTCTTTTCGAGTTCAATAAATTCAACTGTGACTGTTCCCAACCCGTCTCCCGTCGAAAAGACCACCGTTCCTGCCTGGGTACAGGTGCTCTCATTTTTGGTCACCGGAGCCATTCTAATGTGGTTCGAGCTACCAACATGGCTCAACGGTGAATCACGAGTGGAAAGATTGAACAGTTGGATGTCAGGGCGCGAACCGGACTGGCTGCCGTTTGTTCCGTTTCTCGTTCTGTTTCCGCTCTGCTGGTTTGGCTTTCGAAAACGTCGCAACACCTCATCGCGAAATCCTCTCAAAATCTGGCTGACTGAGTCGCCTCGAACAGAAGCTTCGCTAGGAAAATCATGGTTCCTGGCGATCATCGTGTTTGCTGTCGCCTT
>JAJDEL010000756.1 GCA_029259835.1 Planctomicrobium sp.
G
The DNA here is from genome assembly GCA_029259835.1 of Planctomicrobium sp. Taxonomy (GTDB): domain Bacteria; phylum Planctomycetota; class Planctomycetia; order Planctomycetales; family Planctomycetaceae; genus Thalassoglobus. The sequence continues at coordinate 2 of JAJDEL010000756.1, forward strand.
GCGAAGGCTTCGTCGTCGGCTGGCGTTGCAATCCATGTCCCTGTCAGGGTTCCCGTCGATGGTGCGGAAACACTCTTCGAACTGGCATCAGAAGTTTTCTCCCCGATGTCCCAGAGTGAGGTCGTTGCCATTGCCAGAGCGGTCATTTCGCTCAGTTTTGCTTTTAAGACCGAAGAATCCAGTCCTTGAAGCAAAGGGTTCGAACGAATCTGGATCTGCTGAACTGACTGATTGACAACCAACATCCCTGATCCGGAGTTCAGGCTTGCCTGCATCATTGCGAGTAGTTGTTTGTCTGTCAGTTCGGTCGTTTCCGAGATATTTGCGAGTTTCAAAGCGATGGTCAATTTCTTGTCATCGAGCATCAACAGGCAAGGAATCGACCATTCGTCTCGCTTGATCAAGGTTGTCACTTGGTTCTCGGAGAGAATTTTGGATGTCAATCCGATATCCGTGAGGAGGTTGACGAGCCCGTTGATATCGTCGACTCGCCTCGTTTTCTGTGTTCGTAATGTCGATGAATTCGTCGTTCCTGCTTCAGCCGATTGAAAAACAGAATCAATCGCGACATCGGAAAATAAATCATCGGCATGAACAATCTGCCCAAAGATCGAAAGCAATACGGAAGTGATGAGGAGTGTCGTTTTCATAGCATTTCCCCTGTTTTTTTAGTGATTATTGAATGAGCGAAGTTGAACATCATCAAGCTTCTCCTGATCTAAGCGGAAAGGAGTTGAGAATGTTTCATGAAGCTTCATCATTCACAGAGGGGAGTATGTTTGATGTGAGATTCAATCGGACTTCAGGCGAAGGGCAAGCTGTTGCTGTTTTGCCGGCATGTGCGAGGACAAAGAGGATCGCTTCCTCGTAACGGCTGCCCAGGGAATTGGCGGTTCCACAAGTTAGCTCGCAAACACCGCTCAGGTTGAATCGCTGTTCAGTTCGCGAAGACCATTCATCATAAATCATCCGGTGGCGAGAAGTGCCTGATCGATTTGTGATGTGTTTCGAGCGCCGATCAACATTGAGGTGACGTTGGGTTGCTCGAGAACCCAGGACAAGGCGAGTTGTACGTGAGACAGACCAGTGCTTTGGGCTGCTGCGTCCAGTTCTTCAAGAACTCGATAACCATGTTCCGTGAAATAGATCGGCTGGTGACCTGGGATGACATCGAACCGTGTACCAGTTGGAATCGGCTCTCCTGGTCGATACTTGCCTGTCAGAAATCCGGCGGCAAGCGGGCTGTAACTGATGACGCCGATGCTCTCTCGAGCACACAGCGGCAGCAATTCTGCCTCGATCTCTCGCTGAACCAAATTGTACGGCGGCTGAACGGATGTCATTCGAGCGAAACTTGATTGATCGCTCAATTTCAAGGTCGCGGCAAGCTGTGACGCATCGTAATTACTGCAACCGATAAAGCGGACCTTGCCTTGATCCACCAACGTTGTCAGAGCGTCGAGCGTTTCTTCCAGAGGTGTTGAATCGTCCCAGGTATGAGTTTGTAACAGGTCGATGCGATCTGTCCGCAAACGTTTCAGGCTCGCTTCAATGGAAGAGAAAATGCGCTGGCGAGTCAGCTTGCCGTTGACTTTTGTCGCGAGGACGACATTGTCTCTGAGGCTGCGACTTTTGATCCAGTTCCCGACGACACGTTCTGATTCACCTTCTGCATACGCCTCCGCAGTGTCAAAAAGAGTGATCCCGTGTTCGAAGGCGTAATCCATGATTTGCAGGGATGTTGCCTCATCGATTTCCCGACCAAACGTGACGCACCCCATCCCGATGGAACTGACAGAAATTTGAGAATGACCGAGACTTCGATACTGCATTGTTGAACGTTACTTATTGGATCTGAAGCGGTTGATTTTGAAACGGAACAGGCAGCGTATTGATGGTCTTAGCGGTGCCTGACTCTGCGGCTGCGTAAATTCCGAAGACTGTTCGCATGGTATTCAAGGATTCCTGTGTTGTGATTGGCGGGGCGGTCTCGTTTGCGATTGCAGAAACGACACGCGACACAAACGGAGAATAGCCACGCGGCTCGGTTGGTGCTTCGAACGTTTGAATCTGCTTTGCTTTGGGACCGGTATTCTCGTACCAGACCATCTTTGGTGTTCCAGTGGAATCGAGATTGATCCAGCCTTTCGACCCCCAGATGCGGATTTGGGTGTGGTATCCGGCATCGAGATAATACCCGGAATTGATCGTGCCAAGCGTGCCATTGCTGAAACGCAATGTCGCCGCCGCGGAATCTTCAGCCGAAATTGGTTGGCCTCCGACATTCGCCACGGCTCCAGTTGCCTGAGTGATTTCAGTGCCGGTCAAATACATAGACAGATCGAGCCAGTGAATGCCAAGCCAGATCAGGTGTCCGCCGCCGGCACGCGTTTTGTCTGCAAACCAAGTTTTATGGTAAGCAGTTCGCGTCAACCGTGTCTGGTCGGCGACGATGTGCATGTCGATACTGTAAATGCGACCGATGCGGCCTTTGCGAATCATTTGTCGAGCGGCGAGTGATTCCGGATTCGTCCGGTTTGCGAACGCCATCATCAGTTGCAGATGTTTCGACTCTGCCAAAGTTGCGAGCTTTTCAAACTGATCGAGTGAAACGCAGCCAGGCTTTTCCGAAAAGACATGCGAGCCGGAACTCAGCGCTGCTTCGATGACTGGTGGAGCATGCTTGGCTTCCATGGAAATCAGGCAGAGTTTCGGTGACTCTTTTGCCAGCAGTTCATCATAACTGGAATAAGTCCGTGTCAGTTTCTCCCCGAGCGCTTTTTTCGCGTCCGCCATCCAACGCCCACTGGGGTCCGCCAGCACAACTTCATTACAATCCTTCGCGGCAGCAAGCGCCGAGAAATAGGCACTCATATGAGCACCTTCCGCGTGTGTTAATAATGCCGTTTTCATGATGAAGTCTTCTGCTACGGAGTGTCGTGGTCGTTTGAGACCGAATATATTCGCTCGGAGAGAAAGCTGAAACTTGGAACGACGAAATCATCAATCCGGAAAAATGCAATTGTTTCTCACAAAGTGTATTTTGCCTGTGTTTTACAGAATTAGTTCTTTGATGATGCGTCCGTCGACGTCGGTGAGACTTTGATCGCGACCGCCATAGCGGAACGTGAGTCGCTCGTGATTGACACCCAGTTGATGCAGAATCGTGGCGTGAATGTCGTGGATGTCGACTTTGTCCTCGACAACTCCATTTCCAAATTCGTCTGTGTTCCCGTAGGCGATGCCGCCTTTGAATCCTCCGCCTGCCATGAAGAGTGTATAACCATTGACGTGATGGTCGCGACCGCAGGTGGGTGTGACAGCCGGCGTGTGCGGCGTGCGGCCCATTTCCCCGGCCCAGATCACAATCGTTTCGTCGAGCAATCCACGTTGCTTGAGGTCGACAATCAGTGCCGCAACCGATTGTTCGGTCACTTTCGAATTCTTTTCGTGTCCTATTTTGATTTGACCATGCTGGTCCCATGGCGAGTTGTTTCCGTCGAAACTCGGGCAAGTGATCTCAACAAAGCGCACGCCTGCCTCGACTAATCGTCGCGCGCGGAGCGCCTGACTCGCATAGAGTTGCTGGTGCTTGTCACTGGAGTCGACTC
>JAJDEL010000757.1 GCA_029259835.1 Planctomicrobium sp.
ATCAGGTCGATGTCCCTCCCGTTGGTCCTCGTCCGCCAGCAACAACACTCGAGCGCGTCGTACTTGACTCGCTGGGGCAGACCGACTTCGAGACAACGTTTCGAGTTGCTCCCGAAGTTCATCGCTCAGGCAGACTTCAACGTTCTTATTCGAATGCGGCATCCTTGCCTCCTTCACCAATTTGTCGTAAGACTCCACAAGCAAAAGGCTAACCAAGAATGCCATTTAGCGGTAGACGAACTAGTAGGACATGTTCCTGCATGCCTTCCTAAGCATTCAATGGCTGGGAGGACCCTGCCTTACAGAAAATGAATTTTTGAGGAACATCACATGGCGACAACACCAGAGGTTGGGAAGCGAGCACCGGCGTTTACATTGCCAGCATTCCCGGAAGGAAAAATCAGGCTCAGTCAATTCAAAGGGGAAAAGAACGTCGTCTTGTATTTCTATCCCCGCGACAACACGCCAGGTTGTACTCAGGAGTCGTGTGACTTTCGCGACAACTTGGCGCAATTTGAGAGTGCTGAAACAGTAGTCCTTGGCATTAGTGGCGACAGCATCAAATCGCATGAAAAGTTCGCCTCGAAGTTCGAGTTGCCGTTCCCTCTGCTTGCCGACGAAGATCATTCTATCGCAGAGAAATACGGAGTCTGGGTCGAGAAAAAGAACTACGGCAAAACGTACATGGGTATCCAGCGAGCGACTTTCCTCATCGACAAGCAAGGGAAGGTCGTTGCTGCCTGGCCGAAAGTGAAAGTCAAAGGGCACGTCGACGAAGTTCGCGAATCACTCGAAGAATTGTCGTAACCAACATCTGTCAGGGCGACTCGTTCTCTTGCAGTTCATTCAACTGACGGCGAATTTCGCGAATGAGTTTGAGCTGCATCACCTGCAATTGCTCCAGGCCTTCAATGTCGGATTGGACTTGCTGGACAGCGTCGAGATGTTGCGTTTCTTGCAGAATCGCAGAATGAGATTTTTTCAAAGTTCGTTTAGGCATCGGTTTTCTAAAACCGCCCGCATGCCACGTCTCGGTCAAGACTGAAAGGTGAGAGAAACTCTCATTCAAACTTGATCGAGACGTATATTCGTTTACGTTCAACACTAGTCCACGATACACGAATCGTTTTCTCAGACAAGCGTTTTCTTGGTTAAGACTTTTGGGATGAATCAAGTCTTATGTGTCGTTCCTGGCATCACATGGTGAAACTACACGGAAGGATGCATTATTTCGCCATAGAAACATCAAGAAGCAGATGTAAATTGAAGCAAATCAGTTCATATGCACCAACGCTATTGTTATTGAGAGCTGGTCAATACTTCGCCGACAAATTCCGTATCCGGAATCGTCCCCAGAAGATAGGTGTTGCGACCATCCTCGATTTGAACGGTGAGAGTCTTTGGGGTTCCAGATGTCGCGCCACCAATCACTGGATTCAATTCCAGTGCGTGTTCACCGACGGGGAGTTCAATTCGTAAGACCTGAATCTGGTCAGGCAGAAGCCCCCACCCACGCGTGTCGGCGTTTTCGGTTGCCTCCCATGCGATGCCAGCAAGTGTTAAGGCAAGGTCAGCTCCAGGCGCGGACTCCGCACCAACATTATCTTTGATGGCGTACATTGCGGCCTTCTTAAGTGTCCGTCTCACAACTGCTCTGGCGAGGACGTTCGGAAAATTTGCTTCTGACTGCTGAACGGCAAACTGACTCACATCTGTAATAGTCGCCGTCGTGCCGAGTTCTTCGTCATCAACATGCACGCTCACGTTCGAAATGAGGGATTGTCCTGGCAACACAATGGGAACTTTCACCGGAGCAACGGTTGGTGTCAGTTCCTGTTTGAGAACTTCACTGAGAATGCGGTCAACAACGAGCATCGCTGCCTGAGTTGGCACTTCAGAGGCTTCCACTTTCGTAGGTCCACGTCCGACCATACAGAAGAAATACAAAACGCCATGACCGGGTTCAGAGTGTCGACCATGCCGCGCACGTTCGAGGTCGAGTTTCCCATCGCGGAATTCGGTTTCCCAACTGACGACTTTCAGTCGTGACCGTTCGATATCGTCGTAGTCGGTATGCCGTTCTTCCAGCATCGCCGCGTGTATATACGGACCCAGTGCGACTCTTTTGAAATCAAGTTGTGAGTTCTCTGCTCGGCGATCCTGTTCAATTCGAGCGATGATCTCGTTTTGCTTCTCGCCAGCTTGCAGTGCATAGGCAGTTGCGTCTTCGCCACCATTCATTAGGTTCGAGATCGCAAGAAACGTGCGGATGAGAACTTTCTCGTAATCATCACCCGACCAGGCGATGCTTTGGTCGTCTTTCACCATTGCCAGGATTTGTTCGCGAGCATCTTTTTGCTCCAGATAATCCAAACGATCACGGACTTCGCGAAGTGTCTGCTCAGCTTTCTCTGGATTTCCGGTTGTCAATTCGACAATGGCTCGATCAAGCTTTAAGGCATCGGCTTCCTGCTTTTCTTTGACAATCAGCTCGTCAATCGTCTTCGATGCTTTCTCGACATGACCGGTGTAATAATCGTCGCGAACGCTCTCCAACCGATGGGCATGGGTTGAGCAGCCTGAGAGTGCGAGCATGAGCAAGCAACATACGGCGCCGAGTAAACGATGCGTCGTTTTCTTCAACAAGAGTTTTGACCAATTTAACATTTCAGTAACGTAGGGCAGGCTCCCGCCTGCCTTCCTGATCAACACGCTCACAACGTTGGCGATAGAGGGGACTCTCCCTGCAAAATTGACGACCAGCAGGATTACATCAGCGACTTCTTGTACATTTTCCGAAGTGTGGCAGACTCTTTGGTGAACTCACCAGTGTTGATGTCGACCATTTCAAATGTCAGCAGGTAGTCTCGTTGATACTTCTTGTTATCGCGGGTCGTTCCAGAGGTGATCTTCGCAAACAGTAGATAGTCGAACGGCTGATTCAACTTCTGCATTGTTTGCATGAAGAGTTCCTGGTTGTTCGGCATGAAGAGTTCATCTGGACGCAATCGAGATTCGTCAAGGCCGGCTTGGACATAGCGGCGACTGATCGAACTATAGAGGTCCGACTGTGAAAGTCGCGTGTCGATGAGTTCGTAAATTTGTTCTTTGAAGTCGCGAATTTCTTCGGCGCTGCGGTTCTCGACTCCGACAAAGCATATCCTTTTTTTGCCAGTAGGTATTCCCTGCGCTGAGGCTTGCTGAATTTCTTGAATCTGTCGCCCCATCAGGCGACCTACTGCTTCGTCGATGAGTGGTTTCCAAGTTTCCGCACCTGCCTCATGGCTGGCGACGGCGTCAGCATCTTCACCTGTGAGAACCGTTGCCTTTTGAGTTCCACGGCATCCAAACACCGAAGCCGAACAGACAACAACAGAGGTTGTCAGAAAATCACGCCGATCCATGGCTCTTCCGAACTGATAAAGTATTGAACTAATCGCACACACACAGTTATCGAACCGAGGATGCTAAAACCTTATCAAAATGCAGCACAGTTCAGATTGATTTGAAACGCAGCAGTGCTGCACAGTCGGCACAAATTGCCGAAAACTGAATTGTTTGACACACTGGGTGAGAGAGTTGCTAAACGCGTCGTACATATAGATTGTACGGCTAAACCGCGTTGTAAATCAGCGTCTGTTCTTCAAAATGAACAAAGCCTTTTGTCGATCAAAACTCTTCGACTCTAAGCGATTCCTTGTGACTCTTTTCTTTGCTATTCGAGATGAGACGCTTCTGTTTTTCAGAATATATTGAACACGAGGATCTGTGCTCAACGCCGTGCTGTCGGGAGAGGAACGATGCTCTGCAAAACGTCGTTGACCTTCCAGTAAAACCAGTCGATCTATCAGCTCAAAATCGTGGATGTAGACTGATGTCTCTGCGTATGAAGACGAAACGGCGCTGCCGAATGCCGTTCCATAAGGCATGGGACCGTAAGTTGGCACCGACGTTGCAGCTTTTGAAACACCACCCAGAAATGCCGAGCCTCGGTCAGGCACGACAACAGTTGTATCAATACTGAACTGCTGCACAACCGGTTGCTGAACCTGAACATTTTGGGCATGTGTCACGGAAACAACCGCCAAGGTGAGAATCACAACGAGATTGAAACGCAACATATTTGCTTCCATATTGAAGCCCCGGTTCTTGCAGTGTCTTCAATGTCCGAGTCGAAATGATACAAACTATTTCTAATCGATACAGTGCATTTTCATTCGCAAGCAATCTACTCGTTTGGGTTTACTTCGACTTGTTTGAATTCGTTGACGAGCTTTCCATGATCATCGTGATGCCGAAACGCAATCGTGGGTACTCCATTCTCGAGGAAGATGTTCACAGTTAAAAAACCACCTTTGACCCGGTGAAATGGCTGGATTTCAAAGTCGCGTCCTGGAGTCCCTCCGGCATGCTTGTCGCTTGCCGGGCCGCAGGAGAATTCGCGAAGTTTGGTTTTCGGATCGATAGAAAAATATTGCCAGTGCCGGTCTCCGCAACAGATGAATAAGTTGTCGAGTTTGTTTTCAGCGGTCCAGTTTCGGAACAGGTCGCCTTCGTATTGAAACACTTCGTTGGCGTGATTATCTTTCTTGCCGCCTCGGTCAGGACCAACAATTGGTGTAGGACTGATGAGGACTTTGAAATCGGCGTCGCTTTCGAGAATCGATTTCATCAACCATTCGCGTTGCTCTTTTCCCCAAATTGATTTGTCAGGACCATCCGGCATGTTGTTCGGTGAGCGATACAGCCGCCCTTCGACCATCCAGATCTGCAGCCCTTGCCCATAGCGAATTGTCCGGTGAGTCGGCTGTGTTCCGAGCGGAACCTGTTCTCGAAATGTTCCGAAGCCTTCCTCAAAAGTAAGCGGCAACATGAACTTCGGCTTCATTGTCGGCCAGCAATCGTTGCTCAAGGCGTCGTGATCATCGACTTCCCAATAACCTGGGATTGTTCTATGAAATTCAATATGCCGAGGCAATGAATACATTCGATGCCAGTGATACCGAGCGAGTTCAACAGTGTTTGCTCGTGGGGCTTCGTTGTCGTAGTAAACCGTATCGCCCGTCGGCACTAAAAAATCGACACCGACTTTTTTCATCGCTGGATAGATATGAAAACCATCCTTGTGATCGAGGTCTTTGTACATCTGACCGGTCACAACGGCAAAAGAGACATCCTGCCATTTGTCTTTGACGGTCGGAGTTGAAAATGATCCGGTGGCGATAGCAGAAATTTCTGCGTTTTCATCATCTTTCGCTTCGACTCTGAGATAGTACTTCGTATTTGGTTTCAGATCAGTCAATTCAAACTGATGAACGAAATCGTCTTCCGCCCCAACCTCCACATACCCAGTAAAACTCGCAGGAGTGAGGCTCTCATCTTTCGACCAGAGAAGCCGAACCAGTCCAGCTGCGCCGGTGATTTCACCTTCTCGATCCGCTACGGGAACCTGTTCCGCTCCAGGCTTGGACCCTCTCGATCTGCGGAGGGGGGCTGCGACGACTCCATTCCAGTTTCGTTCCTTCGTTTTCGTGATTCGCGTCCAGACCACGGCTGAGTTTTGACGGACTTCTCCTACTCGCAATCCCATTCCCAGTTCCGCAGCTTGAGCCTCAACGGACGTCAACAGTAGCAACAGACTCGACATCAAAAGTACAGCACATCGAATTCTCGCCATCACTGACCTCACAATCCATAGAAACACGTTGATGTCAAACACTTTACGATATTTTGAAGAGTCTGTGAATCGACTCGGCGAAGACGATACTACCTTGTTTGCTTTCTCATCTCTAAAACCGCTTAATTCTTTTACACAATACTTATTGTCAAAAATGTCTCAATGGCTATACTTCGGGAACATGGATGGTATATCAAACATGTGAGAAACAATGTCACGCGACCAGTCAGATCATGAATTCCTCAGCGTTTTGCAGCGACAATCGCCTGCAACCGTGCATGTTCTGTGTGATGCCATCGGGGTGACAGCAACGGCTGTTCGGCAAAAACTGATGCGATTTCAAGCTGAAGGGTTTGTTGCTCGCGAGGTGACACGGCAAGAACGAGGTCGTCCTTGCCACACGTATCACCTGACAGCATCAGGAGTTAAGGAATTAGGAGACGATCACGCGGAGATTGCTGCGATCCTATGGCGGCAGATTATGTCGATCAAACAACATGAAGTTCGACAGTCTGTTTTGAGTGGAGTAAAAAACGCCTTGGTCGAGCGATTTGGTGATTGCAGCGACGGAGCCAGTCTCGCCAGCAGGTTGCAGATGTTGACCTCAAAAATGGCGGAACAGGGATTCGATCTGGAATTCAAACCAGGGGCGGAAGCCTCAGATTTGCCGATTTTGCGAGAGTATAACTGTCCGTACCACGAATTGGCGGAGGAAGATTCATCAATTTGTGACTTGGAACAGTCGGTGTTTTCGGAACTTTTGGGAGTTCCGGTCGAGTTGTCATCGTGCCGTTTAGACGGACATCAGTGTTGTGAGTTTCAAGTCGGATAACTGTTAAAGATTCATCGTTTCGTCGTAAAACGAACCCACAATAATTTCACTTTCGAGAGTTTTTCAGAAAGAGTTGTTTTCGTCGCAAAGAGCCTCTACTAATGATGTTGGGTGAATGTCATCCGTATATCTTGGAAAAGTCTCATCGGACAGGTAGGCGACCTGTCCCAAACCGGATTCATCAGGGAATTAAAGCAATGACGTGGATTGAAGGTCGTTTTGAAGAAAATGTAATGACGACATCGCTGGAACAAGCGATGAGTTGGGCGAAGCAGTCCAGCATTTGGCCGATGACATTCGGTTTGGCGTGCTGTGCAATTGAAATGATGGCCACCGGTGCCAGTCGCTACGACCTCGACCGTTTCGGTGCCGGGGCGTTTCGTGCGACACCGCGTCAAGCAGATTTGATGATTGTTGCTGGGACAGTGACGCACAAAATGGCGAGTCGTGTTCGTCGACTTTACGAACAAATGCCTGATCCAAAATACGTGATCGCCATGGGTGCTTGCACCGTGGGTGGTGGTCCTTACTTCAAATATGGTTACCACGTTGTCAAAGGTGTCGATTTGGTTGTGCCAGTCGATGTTTACGTTCCAGGTTGTCCTCCCCGACCAGAAGCACTCTTGGAAGGTGTCATGCGAATTCAAGACAAAATCCGCATGAAGAAAATCACCAAAGGGACAGACGAAATTCTGCCAGTCCCTCACCACACCGGTTACGTCAAAGAACCAGAAATTGTTCTTGCGTAATTCCTAACCCCAACCCCTAAATCCTAATTTCCAATGTCCAGTTTGCTGAAGATTGAAAACCTGCACGTTTCCGTTGGCGAAACAGAGATTCTCAAAGGCGTGAATCTTGAACTTCGTCAAGGTGAAGTGCACGCGTTGATGGGACCGAACGGTTCCGGAAAAAGTACGCTTGCCTACGCTTTGGTTGGGCATCCGAAATACGAGATCACAAAAGGCTCGATCAGTATCGATGGCAAGGACATCATCGAACTCGACCCTGCCGAACGTGCCCGCCTCGGGATGTTTCTGGCCTTCCAGTATCCGGTGACAATTCCTGGCGTGAAAGTCGCTGACTTCCTGCGACATGCGGTCAGCAACGTTCGCAATCCCGACCGAAAGGAAGGGGAAGAATTGATGCCGATGCGCGACTACCGCAAGGAACTCCGCAGCACAATGCAGGAACTCAACATCGATGCTGAGTTCGCTCGTCGTTACCTGAACGATGGCTTCTCAGGTGGTGAAAAGAAGCGAATGGAGATCCTGCAACTGGCGATGCTCAAGCCGAAGTTTGCGATCCTCGACGAAACCGATTCCGGTCTCGACAGCGACGCGGTCCGTGTAGTGAGCGAAGGCTTAAAGAAACTTTCCGGACCACACATGGGCGTTTTGATAATCACGCATCATGAACGCCTTCTCGAATACAATATTCCGCAATACACACACGTCATGCTGGCTGGAAGAATCGTCGAAACCGGCGACGCCGAACTGGCAAACGAACTTCACAATAACGGCTACGCCGGCGTCCGAGAACGTCACCCTGAAGCTGCCGCCGAAGAAGAAGCTGCCAAAGAAGAACCTGCTACAGTTTAATCACAAGTCAGGCGAGCCTGACGCGATTCGATCACGACATCATCGGCAGGGAGGATCCTGCCTCGCAAGTTATGGATTTAGAAATTCAGCAATCCCGACTTTCAATCGGAGAAAGCACATCATGGCTACAACCGAAGCTCTTAATACCGAAGTCCCAGAAAACGTAAACGCCGAAGTTTCCATTGGGGAATATCAATTCGGATTTCATGATCCGACCGACGAGTATCCATTCATGTCCCAAAAGGGATTGAATCGAGAAATCGTTGCCCAGATTTCTGAGATGAAAGGTGAGCCAGGCTGGATGCGGGACTTCCGCTTGAAGTCCTTTGAAATCTTTGAATCCAAGCCGACTCCTGAGTGGGGTGGCGACTTGTCTGGGATGGATTTTCAGGACATCTTTTACTATGTGAAAGCGAGTGACAGGCAGGAAAAATCCTGGGACGATGTCCCTGATGACATTCGTAAAACCTACGACCGTCTCGGTATTCCAGAGGCAGAAAAGAAATACCTCGCAGGCGTGAAAGCCCAATATGAATCGGAAGTCGTATACGGTTCGCTTCGTGAAGACTTGGCGGCGCAGGGGGTCTTGTTCACCGATACCGATTCCGCGCTCAAGGATCATCCAGAACTCTTCAAAGAGTATTTCGGGACCATCATTCCGCCCAGCGATAACAAATTTGCTGCGCTAAACTCTGCGGTTTGGTCAGGCGGGTCGTTCATCTACGTTCCACCAGGAGTGAACATCGACTTCCCGCTTCAGGCATACTTCCGGATCAACACAGAGAACATGGGCCAGTTCGAGCGGACGCTGATTATCGTCGATGAAGGCGCCAATATCCATTACGTCGAAGGTTGTACCGCTCCGACTTACAGTTCCGACTCATTACATTCGGCTGTTGTTGAAATCGCTGTGAAGAGAGAAGGTCGTTGTCGATATACGACGATTCAAAACTGGTCGAACAACGTCTACAACCTCGTTACCAAACGAGCCATGGTCTACGCCGATGGTCTCATGGAATGGATCGACGGCAACCTCGGTTCCAAGCTGACGATGAAGTACCCTGCGATCTATCTTATGGAACCAGGTGCTCGCGGTGAAACGCTCTCCATTGCATTTGCAAGTGAAGGACAGCATCAGGATGCCGGCGCGAAAATGGTTCACTGTGCACCGAACACTTCGAGTCGCATCGTCTCGAAATCGATCAGCAAAGATGGTGGACGCAGCAGCTACCGTGGACTTGCGAAAGTTCAAAAAGGAGCGACGAATTGCAAAAGCAACGTCGTCTGCGATGCACTGATTCTCGATCCGGAAAGCCGCAGCGATACGTATCCGTACATTGAGGTCGAAGAAGACGATGTCGCAATGGAACACGAAGCCTCCGTATCCAAAATCGCCGAAGAACAGCTCCTCTACTTAATGAGTCGAGGACTGACCGAAGTGGAAGCCTCCGCCATGATCGTTACTGGATTCATCGAACCACTCGTCAAAGAACTCCCGATGGAATACGCCGTCGAAATGAACCGCCTCATCGAACTCCAAATGGAAGGCAGCGTCGGGTAGTTCTGATCGCGTTTCAATTGCAGCATTTTAGCCGCACACTTCCAGTGTGCGGAATACTTCGATTGATCCTAAACTGCGGCGAGTTCCTGGTAGTTGAACTTTGGTTTGTGCTTGCGGATGAAGCAGCTTTGCCACGCCAGGAATTCTGCTGGTGTTGTTTGCGTTGGGAAGATCCGGATCTGAACACCATCTCCAAAGAGGGCGAGGTCCTCGGAGGATTTCAGAACCGAACTGAGGCGCTGCTGGAGGTTGAGTGTTTCACCGGCATAAAGCATCTTTTTTCCACTTTGCTGAACAAGGTACACACCTGGAGTTTCAGGGATATTGTCGAGGTCAAGCTGCTCGATAGCGACAGCTTTGCCGATTTTTTTTGGTGCACTCAAGACCGCCCCTCTACTGCGAGCAACTTTCGCCTGCTTACGTAATTTCAGAGCTGTCCAGCGGTACTCGAATGAAGATCGCCCTGACGCGAATTGGGCGGCGCGATGGTCGAATTCTTTAGCCAGCAATGGATCACAGAGAATCTCGTCCAGGCTTGTCGCCAGTTCATCATCAAACAGTGACTGTAGCGCAATTTCGCTGCCTTGCAGGGAGTCGTCGACATCACCCCACGTTAACTCGGTTTTTCTTGCAGTATCAATGTGAGAGAGTTTGCCTGCCTTTCTCAGTCGAAACAAAAGCGTGTTCCACGTTCGTGGGTCACCCGCCAGCCCAAGTCGATGGCAAGCTTCTGTAAAGAGTTGGTTTAATTCAGAGTCGGCAACGACGCGGTCTGCCGAGAAGCCATCGTGTGAGATTCGAAAGGCTTCAGCGACTCCGGTGAGTGTCATTTGAAGTTGGGCTTCGGCGAACCGTTCTTCGTGTTGATGTTGCTCACTTCTAGCGACCATTTTCTTGGTCCGACCACGAGACGGTTTCGTCTTTGGTGCGCTTTTGGTCGGTTCTGGGGACCCATCGAGACGGTCGCCAACGCGGATGTTTTCGAGGCGGTTGAGACCGTACGTGACGTAGTCTTCGGAAAGTTCAAACCCAATGTGCTTGCGGTTCAGTTTCTTTGCAACTGCAAGAGTTGTGGCACTTCCGGAGAATGGATCGAGGACGATGTCTCGTTCGTTCGAACAAGAACGGACGATGCGACCGAGGAGTTGTTCCGGCATCTGACAACCGTGGAAGCCTTGTCGTTCCTTGAACGTGCCTGCAACACGAGGAAAGTACCAGGTGTTTTCGTCGGCCTGAAAGCAGTTTTCGATGTCTTGTGGCCGGAGAG